>JBJERD010000046.1:0-30392 GCA_051882095.1 Oscillospiraceae bacterium | reverse complement strand
GGCGTTCTCGGCGGAAATATGGATCTGATAATCAAAACAGGTCTTATCATGCTGGTGCTGATAATCTTCGGCGGAGCCTGCGGAGTGGGAGCTTCGGCACTCAGCGGCTGCGCTTCTCAGGGCTTTGCCAAGGATCTGCGAAACGACGTTTTCAAAAAGGTGATGGGACTTTCTTTCCAGCAGACCGATAAGTTCACCACAGGCTCGCTGGTAACACGCCTTACCACCGATATCACAGCAATACAGCAAATGGTCGATTTCTGCCTGCGAATGTTCGTAAGGGATATTATCATGTTTATAGGCGGAATAATCATGATGCTGACTCTCAATGTCCGCTTCGGACTTGTGCTGGTGGTGGCTTTGCCTATTGAGATACTTATAGTTGTTCTCGTAATGAGAAAAGCCAATCCCCTTTATTCTATTGTTGCCAAAAGACTTGATTCCGTCAACTCGGTAATGCAGGAAAACGTAACGGGCGCAAGAGTGGTAAAAGCCTATGTCAGAGAGGATTACGAGGCAGAAAGATTCAACGCCGCAAACGAAAATCTTATGGAGTCAAATCTGAAAGTGCAGAAGCTTGTTGCCTTGCTCCAGCCGCTGCTGATGATAGTAATGAATATGTCGGTCATCGCCGTTATATGGATAGGCGGTCTTCAGGTGGAAGCAAAGGCTATGCAGGTCGGTCAGGTAATGGCTGCAATAACCTACCTTACGCAGATACTCATGGGTATTATGATGCTTTCCATGATGTTCCAGACCGTTTCAAGAGCCGCAGCTTCGGCAAGAAGAATAATCGAGGTGCTTGATACCGAGCCGGCTATCCACGACGGCGAGGGCAGTACTAACAGTACAGAAAAAGGTACAGTTTCATTCAGAAACGTGTCATTTTCATATCCCGGCTCAACAGGCAGACCTGTTATTTCGGGACTTGACCTTGATATAAAGCAGGGAGAGAATATTGCCATACTCGGCGCAACCGGCTCGGGAAAATCGTCGCTTGTGAACCTTATCCCCAGATTTTACGACCCTACCGAGGGAGAAGTGCTTGTTGACGGAGTAAACGTAAAGGATTATACTCTCGACGACCTGAGAGCAAGAATAGGCATAGTTCTCCAGAAGAGCGAGCTGTTTTCGGGAAGCGTTGCGGATAATATAAGGTGGGGCGATAAAAACGCCGACACCGACTCAGTAAAGGCGGCGGCTCAGATAGCTCAGGCTGATGAATTTATTTCGGCAATGCCAGGCGACTACGACGGAAAAATAGCCGAAAAGGGCGCTTCACTTTCGGGCGGTCAGAAGCAGAGACTTTCAATTTCAAGAGCAGTGCTGAAAAATCCCGAGATACTTATTTTCGACGACTCTACTTCGGCGCTTGACCTTGGAACGGAGGCAAAGCTGCAAAAGGGTCTGCGTGAAAGCCTTAAAGGAACTACCGTCATAACCATTGCTCAGAGAATCGCCAGCGTAAAGAACTGCGACAGAATAGCCGTTCTCGACCACGGCAGACTTGTGGCTTGCGATAACCATGAAAATCTTTTGAAAAGCTGCGAGGTATATCAGGATATCTACAGCTCGCAGATGAAAAATACAGGAGGTGATGAATAATGCCGCCGATGCCGCCAATGGGAACGAAAGGAAAAGGTCCGGGACCGGGAGGTCCTCACGGAGCCAGAATTACCGTTGAAAAGCCTAAGAACGGAAAGGCAACGCTTAAAAAGCTTATCAAGTATATAGGCAAAAGCAGATATCTGTTTTTCTCGCTTATAGTCGTAATGCTTATCATCACCGGTCTTAACCTTGCCGCTCCGTCCATACAGCAGGTCGCCATCGACTGTATCACCGTCACGGAGGATAAGCTGGGAGTGGGGTTTTCAAAGCTTCTTCAGGCTCTTATCGGACTGGGAGCAGTTTACGCCGCACAGTCGCTGTTCACATATTTGCAGGGTCTGTTTTCGGCAAAGCTTTCTCAGTACACAGTCAAGACCATGCGTCATGACCTGTTTGAAAACCTTGTCCGTCTGCCTATAAAGTATTTCGATACTCACCGTCACGGCGACCTTATGAGCCGTATGACCAACGACGTTGAAAACATCTCCACCACCATTTCGCAGTCCATAGGCTCGCTCATTTCGGGAGTGCTGACTGTTGTGGGTTCGTTTGTGATAATGTTCATCTACTCGCCTGTTCTGACGCTTATTTCGGTGTCCACCATAGTGCTGACCATACTTGTTTCGGGTATTATGACCAAGTATATGCGCAAGTATTTCATGGAGCAGCAGATACTTCTGGGAAAGATAAACGGTCACGTTGAGGAAATGGTCACGGGCTACCGCACCGTGGTTTCATATTCAAAGGAAAAGGACGCAGTAGACGAATTCAACGCCATGAGCGACGACCTGAGACGCTGCGGAATAAAGGCTCAGATATTCGGAGGAATGATGGGTCCTCTTATGAACTGCATCTCAAACTTCGGATTTGTGCTTATAGCCGCATTCGGAGGCTGGTTCACCATAAAGGGCGTTATCACAGTGGGAACGATACAGGCGTTTATACTCTATTCAAAGCAGTTCTCACGACCGATAAACGAGATAGCCAACCAGTATGCAAACATTCAGACCGCCATTGCCGGTGCGGAGAGAATTTTCGAGGTAATGGAGGCTCAGCAGGAAAAGGACGAAGGAACAGCCGATTTTACTCCCGAAAAAGTAAAGGGAGATATCAGCTTCAAGGATATAAGATTCGGATATGTTGAGGGCGAGCCTGTGCTAAAGGGCTTGGATCTTGACGTAAAGCAGGGTCAGAAGATAGCCATAGTGGGAGCGACCGGTTCGGGCAAGACCACTATCGTAAATCTGCTGACAAGATTTTATGAGATCGACGGCGGCGAAATAACTATCGACGGCGTGAACATTTACGATATCCCCAAGGACGAGCTGAGAAAGTCCATAGCTATAGTTTTGCAGGATACGGTGCTTTTCTCGGGAAGCATCGAGGACAATATCCGCTACGGAAGAGACAACGCAACGCTTGATGAGATAAAGTCGGCGGCGGATAAGGCATATGCGGACGAGTTTATTGAACGCCTGCCCGATAAGTACTCAACTCAGCTTTCGGAGGGCGGTTCAAATCTTTCGCAGGGACAAAGGCAGCTGCTTTCAATAGCAAGAGCCGTGCTTGCAGACCCCAAGATACTCATACTTGACGAAGCGACTTCCAGCGTTGACACAAGAACCGAAATGCATATCCAGTCGGCGATGGTGGCTCTTATGAAAAACCGCACTTCGCTGATAATAGCTCACCGACTGTCAACCATAAGAGACGCCGATAAGATCGTCGTCATCGACCACGGACAGGTTGCCGAAATGGGTAATCATGATGAGCTTATCGCACAAAAGGGCTGCTATTACAACCTTTATCAGACTCAGTTTGCAGGCAATAAAACTTAAGGCAACACGCACACAATAGTTGTGCGGTGTTGCCTTAACCGAAAAAATCAAAAAGGACGAATACATAAAACTCTGCCAAAAGCAGAGGATATGTGTTCGTCCTTTTTTGTTATCGCAGTTATTCCTGTTCGTTTTTTACGCCTGCCGAATGAGTCCGTATGATGTTTCTTATCTCCTGATAAAGAAACGGCTTGAGAGTTTCCGTGCCGCACGGCTCCTGATATAGAATGGCGGAATAGCAGGTGGAGGATACAAGCTCGACTATCATAAAAAGCATTATCTCGGGTTCGTTTATCTTAACGGGAGAGCATTCAAGTATCTGATAATAGACCTCTCTGAAATCCAGATCCTCGTCGTTTGTGGGAGTTGTGAGAGCGGTCTTGAATATTCCCCAGCTGAGATTTTTAGAAATAAAGGTCAGCAGCGAGCGGTTCTCGCTGAGCTGATTTATAATGTTGTCTACTATAAAAATTATCTTGTCTTCAAAAGAAAGTGGCTTGCTTTCGGCGATCATGGCTTCGGCGGCATTTTTGAATATCTCGGAGGATTTGTGGCAGATAAGCTTGTTGCGGATATCGTATTTATCTTTGAAATAAAGATAAAAAGTCCCCTTTGCAACGCCTGCGTCGTTTACGATATCAGTAATAGAAGTCTTGCTGAAACCCTTTGTCGTAAAAAACTTAAAAGCGGTATTAAGAAGCGAATCCTCTTTTATTTTCTTGTTTGCGTCAAGCTTTCCCACATAAACACTTCCTTTTTAGTACGTTGCCTTTATTATATTACTTTTTTTCTTTACTGTCAACAAGTAAAAATGACTAACGGTCATGTTTTGCGGACATAGGTTTTTGTGCAAGCATACAAAATATTGACCATTAGTCATTTTTATTGGCAAGAAGTATTGACTAACGGTCATTTTCAGCGTATAATAAATCTGTAAACAAAAATGACTGTTGGTCATAAAGAAAGGAAATGAGAAAGCGTGATAAAATTCGGAAAATGGGTGGTCAAGCACAGAACATTCATATTGATACTGAGTATTCTGCTGCTGATACCTGCGTCTATAGGATATCTGAATACAAGAGTAAACTATGATATCCTTTCATATCTGCCGAAGGATATCAACACAATGAAAGGACAGGATATCCTGCTTGAAGATTTCGGCAAGGGCGGATTTTCCATGGTAATGGTAGACGGAATGTCAGAAAGGGAGGTGGAAGCTGCCAAAGCGAAGATAGAAAAGGTAGACCATGTTGACAGCGTTATATGGTATGATTCCTTTGCCGATATTTCAGTCCCTATGGAGGTTCTTCCCGATAAGGTCTATGACTTCTTCAATTCGGAAAGCTCGGATGCAACGCTGATGATAGTATTCTTTGACGATACCACATCGGGCGACGGAACGCTTCAGGCGATAGAGGATATAAGGGATATTTCAAGAGAGCAGTGCTTTGTAAGCGGAATGTCAGCCGTAGTTGAGGATATAAAGAACCTGTCCAATCAGGAAAGCGTGATGTATGTTATCATCGCAGTTATATTGGTAAGCATAGTGCTTGCAATTACCATGGATTCTTTCCTTATCCCGCTGTTTTTCATGCTTAGTATAGGAATGGCGGTAGTATACAATCTGGGAACCAATTTTGTAAAGGGCGAGATATCGTTTATTACTCAGGCGCTTGCTGCGGTGCTCCAGCTTGGAGTAACGATGGACTACTCAATTTTCCTCTACCACAGCTACAAAGAGAACCGCCAGCGATTTGACGGAGATAAGCAGCGAGCTATGGCTCATGCTATTTCAAACACAATAACCTCTGTTGTGGGCAGCTCTGTAACAACCATAGCAGGCTTCCTCGCAATGTGCTTTATGAGCTTTACGCTTGGAATAGACCTTGGCATAGTAATGGCAAAGGGCGTTGTTTTCGGAGTTATCGGCTGCGTAACCATTCTTCCGTCCATGATACTTATTTTTGATAAGGCTATCGAAAAGACAACTCACAGACTGCTGATACCAAGTCTTGACGGAGTTTCAAGGTTTATAATCAGACATTCGGGAGTGTTTATCACTCTGTTTCTTGTGATGCTTTTCCCTGCGGTTTACGGAAATTCAAACTATGATATCTATTACAACCTTGATTCAACGCTGCCCAGAGATCTGGAAAGCGTAGTGGCAAACTCAAAGCTTGCGGAAGAGTTTAATATGAATTCAACTCATATGCTGCTTGTGGATTCGGATATGGGATCAAAGCAGATGAACAGTATGTTTGATGAGATGAAAAACACCGACGGAGTTAAATTTGTGCTGGGCTTCAACGAGCTTGTTGGACCTGCTGTCCCCGAAGAGATAATTCCGCAGTCGGTGGAGGAGATACTTAAAAGCGGCGACTGGCAGCTTGTGATGATAGGCTCCGATTATGCCGTAGCCTCCGACGAGGTAAACCGGCAGGTAGATGAGCTTAATAAAATAGTACAGAAGTATGACAAGGGCGGTCTGCTCATAGGCGAAGCGCCTGCAACAAAAGATCTTATCGACATCACCGACCATGATTTCAAGGTAGTTAATTTCACATCTATAGGCATAATCTTTGTTATCATAGCGTTTGTGCTCAAATCGGTATCGCTGCCCATAATACTTGTCAGCGTTATTGAATTTGCTATCTTTGTGAATATGGGGATACCCTGCTACACGGGAACAGTGCTGCCTTTTATAGCTTCTATCGTAATAGGAACAATACAGCTCGGTTCAACCGTAGATTACGCTATCCTCATGACTACACGATATAAAAAGGAACGCTATAGCGGCAAGGATAAAAAGGAAGCAGTCACGATTGCCCTTTCAACTTCAATAAAATCAATAATGGTGTCGGCTTTGGGATTCTTTGCAGCCACCTTCGGCGTAGGCGCATATTCAAAGATAGGCATGATATCTTCTCTCTGCACACTTATGTCAAGAGGAGCGCTTATCTCAATGGTTACTGTAATAACCGTTCTGCCATCGCTGCTTATGATATTTGACAAGGTCATCTGCGCAACGACTATGGGCATAAGACCCAAGCTTTACAAGATACCTCAAAAGGACTATTCACAGATAAAAACAACGACAGATAATTAACAGGAGGCAATATTATGAGAAAGTATACAAGAATCATCGCAGGAGTTCTGGCAGTGCTTATTTCGGCAGGCGCTACGGGAATGTATGCATTGGCAAACGATAAAAAAGCAGGAGACGAAAATACTTCCGTCACCGTAACGCAAAATGAAAGCACAGCTTCCGAGCAAAAGAGAGAGGAGTCGGAAGCAGTCGCCGAGAAAGAAGAAACGGTATATGTGCTTTACGACAGCGGCTCTGAGATAAAGGACGTTATCGTCAGCGACTGGCTGAAAAACACAAAGGCTCTGGACAGTCTTGACGATGTGTCCGACCTGAAAAATATTTATAATGTCAAGGGCGATGAAAGCTTTGAGCGCAGCGGCGATTCTCTCAGCTGGCTGGCGGACGGAAATGATATCTACTACAGAGGAAATTCCGACAAGCAGCTGCCCGTTGAGGTGAAGGTGACATATCTTCTTGACGGAAAAGAAGTTTCAGCCGACGAGATATGCGGCAAAAGCGGAAAGGTAACTATCCGCTACACCTATACCAATAACGAAAAGACTGTAAAGAATATAAACGGAAAGGAAATTGAAGTTTATGTTCCTTTCATTGCCGCAAGCGGAACTATTCTTGACGGAGATAAGTTTTCAAACGTTGAGATAACAAACGGCAAGATAATTTCCGACGGCAACAGACTTATCGCTGTGGGAATGGCTTTCCCCGGACTTCAGAGCAGTCTTGGCATAGACGATATGGAGAAGCTTGAAGACGTGAATATTCCCGAAACGGTTGAGATAACCGCCGACGTCAAGGATTTCGAGACTTCCTCCACCGTTACCGTAGCAAGCAGCGAACCCTTTGCAAAGCTTGATCTTGACGACGTTGAAACGATCGACGAGCTGAAAGAAAAAGTCACCGAGCTTACCGATGCAGCCGACGAGCTTTGCGACGGAACGGCTCAGCTTTATGACGGAATAAAAGAGCTTTCTGACGGAGCTTCCTCTCTTTCCGACGGAGTTGATAAGCTTTACGACGGTTCTTCAAGTCTCAATGACGGAGCTTCTCAGCTGTCAAGCGGAACTTCTCAGCTTTCAGACGGAGCAAAAACGCTTCGTGATTCAACGGGAACTCTCAGCAGCGGCATCTCGGATGCCAAAAAAGGCTCGGCGGCACTTGTAAGCGGTTTTTCGCAGGTGCAGGACGGTTCAAAGCAGCTTGTTGACGGAGCAGGAGAGCTGAAATCAGGTATCTCAGCTCTGTCCGAGGGCGGAAAGTCTTTAGCCGACGGAGCAAAGCAGCTGTCCGACGGAACAGCCAAGCTTGCCGACGGAGCAAAGACCCTTAACGACAGCACAAAAACTCTTTCGGACGGCATAACAAGCGCCAAGAAAGGCTCGGACGATCTTTATAACGGCGCAAAGGCAGCCGAAAACGGCGCAGGTCAGCTTTCGGACGGTGCAAACAGTCTCAAAGAGGGCGCCGATACTCTTTCGGCAGGAATGGATACCGCAGCAGGCGGACTTGAACAGACTATAGGCGCAGACACTCAGGTGCTTAAAGGTCTTGAAGCAATGTATGCAGGCTGTGAGGACGAAGCAACCAAGGCTCAGCTTGAACAGATGATAGGCGCACTGAAACAGTCTATCGGCGGTCAGCAGCAGATAAAGGGTTCGCTTACCGAAGGAAACGGCGGCTTAAAGGACGGCGCTTCGGCGCTCAGCGCAGGAGCAGCTCAGCTTTCGGGCGGAATTGATTCACTGCTTGATGAAAAGACAGGACTTCCTGCTCTGACGGCAGGCGCAAAGAGCCTTAACGACGGACTTGCAGCTCTCAGCGACGGCGGAGAGAAGCTTTACAGCGGAACAACTCAGCTTTACAAATCGGGCAAAGAGCTTGATACGGGAGCGAAACAGCTCTCTTCGGGCGCTTCAAAGCTTAACGCTGGTATCTCTAAGCTTTCAGAGGGCGGCGAACAGATGATAAGCGGACTTGATTCTCTGGACGGAGGCATTTCAAAGCTTTCGGACGGCGCAAAAGCTCTTGACAGCGGACTTGCAAAGCTTGACAACGGCGGAGTACAGCTTTATAACGGCAGCAGCAAGCTTTATTCGTCCAGCGTGCTTGTAAAGGACGGAGCATCATCGCTTTCCGAGGGAAGCAAGGAGCTGTTCGGCGGTATCAAATCTCTTAAAGACGGCAGCGGTGAACTGATAGACGGAGTTTCTCAGCTGGAGGACGGCGCAAAGCAGCTTGACGAGGGCATGAAGAAATTCAGAGACGAGGGTATCACAAAGATAGCCGACCTGTTTGACGGCGACATTTCGCAGCTTATTGACAATTTCAAGGCGGTAAGTGGGGCTGCAAGGGATTACGATTCGTTCAGCGGAATATCCGACAGTATGAGCGGCAGCGTGAGATTTGTTTATACTACCGACGGAGTTTCGGCTGACGAAGCAGACAAAAAAGCAGAATAATATAAATCGGGCGCAGCGGAATTATTTTTTGCTGCGCCGATTTTTATTTCTCACCGCTCCCGGATTTGTCAGACGGTCAAAATACCCGGATTTGTCAGACGGTCAAAATAACAGTTGACTTTTCGTAAAAACGGTGGTATACTGAAAATAATAAAGCATTTGCAGGGGGACTGCGCCGTGATGTGCGGCAGCGGTTGAGAAGGTAAAACCTGACCCTTTGAACCTGTTGGTTAAGACCATTGTAGGGAAGCAGATCAGTAATAAGCTGTAATTTCGCCTCCTGCCTGTCGGGAGGCTTTTTTGTGAAAGGAAATCCCCAATGAAAAAATGTCTTTCGATAGCAGGCTCCGACTGTTCGGGAGGAGCAGGCATACAGGCTGACCTCAAAGCTTTTTCTGCCCTCGGGACTTTCGGCATGAGCGTCATAACCTCGGTGGTTGCCGAGAATACAAGCCGTGTGCTTTCGGTTTACAATATTCCCGTTGACGAGATAAAAAAGCAGATAGACGCAGTTTTCGAGGATATCACGGTTGACGCCGTCAAGCTGGGAATGCTGCCCACGGCAGAGATAATCTCGGCTGCGGCTGATAAGCTCAGAGAATATAAGCCGCCGTTTATCGTGTGCGATCCCGTTATGGTGGCAACCAGCGGCGACTCACTCAGCGAAGACGGAACTGTCTCGGTAATGAAAGAAAAGCTTTTCCCGATAATAGACCTGCTTACTCCAAACATTCCCGAAGCGGAAGCTATAAGCGGAATAAAAATTCATGACGAAAAGGACATGGAAAACGCCGCCGTGATCATTATGAATATGGGAGTAAAAAATGTTCTTGTAAAGGGCGGCCATCTCAGCGGTGACGCAGTCGACCTGCTTTTTACAGCTGACGGCTCTAAGAGATTTGTGACCAAAAGAGTTGATTCAAAAAATACTCACGGAACAGGCTGTACTCTATCGTCGGCGATAACCGCAAATCTTGCCAACGGCATGAGCATGGAAAAGGCAGTTGAAAGCGCAAAGGACTACATCACCAAAGCTATTGAAAATTCTTTCGATGTAGGAAAGGGTCACGGACCTGTAAATCACTTCTGGAAGTTTTATAAAGGAGAAAGCTGATGGCTTCAAGCAAGGAATATCTTGAAGTTATACTCGACCGTCTGTCTGAGCTTGAGGATATCTCCCACAGAGCAATGATGGGTGAGTATATTATATATTACAAAGGCAGGATAGCCGCATACATCTGCGATGACAGACTGCTTGTAAAGCCTGTGGAAGCGGCAAAAGATATGATGCCGCAGGCAAGATATGAGCCTCCTTATGAGGGCGCAAAGGATATGCTGCTTGTTGAAAATGTTGACGACAGACAGTTTCTGACCCGTCTTTTTCAGGTAATGTACGATCAGCTGCCCGAACCTAAACCAAAAAAGAAACGCATCAAATAAATGAAAGGAACGTTATTATGAGAAATTACGCTACACAAATGGAAGCCGCCAAAAAAGGCATTGTAACTCCCGAAATGGAGGTTGTTGCAAAGAAGGAATACATGGAAGTTGAAAGACTCATGGAGCTTGTGGCAAAGGGCGAGGTGTGTATTCCTGCCAACATCAATCACAAGTCGCTTTCGGCTGAGGGAATAGGCACGGGAATGAAGACCAAGATAAACGTAAATCTCGGAATTTCAGGCGACGCAAAGGACTACGACCTTGAAATGAAAAAGGTGGATATGGCTATCAAATTCGGCGCCGAGGCTATTATGGATCTTTCAAACTACGGAAAGACCAACAAGTTCAGAAAAGAGCTTGTTGCGAAATCTCCCGCAATGATAGGCACAGTTCCAATGTATGACGCTATCGGCTATCTTGAAAAGGATCTGCTTGAAATAACAGCCGAGGATTTTCTGAAAGTAGTTCGTGCCCACGCCGAGGAGGGCGTTGACTTCATGACTATCCATGCAGGAATCAACCGCCGTGCTGTTGAAGCCTTCCGCCGTGAGGGAAGAAAGATGAATATAGTATCACGAGGCGGCTCTCTGCTGTTTGCGTGGATGATGATGACAGGCAATGAAAATCCGTTCTTTGAATACTACGATGAAGTTCTTGATATCCTCAGAGAGTTTGACGTAACTATTTCTCTGGGCGACGCTCTGCGCCCCGGCTGCCTTGCAGACGCAACCGATGCAGGTCAGATATCTGAGCTTATCGAGCTTGGAAATCTTACCACAAGAGCGTGGGAAAAGGACGTTCAGGTAATGGTTGAGGGCCCCGGACATATGGCTATGGATCAGATAGCAGCTAACATGAAGCTCCAGAAGAGAATTTGCCATAACGCACCTTTTTACGTTCTGGGACCGCTTGTTACGGATATCGCACCCGGCTACGACCATATCACATCGGCTATCGGCGGAGCTATCGCTGCGGCTAGCGGAGCTGACTTCCTTTGCTATGTAACTCCTGCCGAGCACCTGAGACTTCCCGACGCAGACGACGTTAAGGAAGGAATCATGGCAAGCAAGATAGCCGCTCATGCCGCAGATATCGCAAAGGGTATCCCTCACGCTATGGACAGAGATAACGCAATGGCTGAGGCAAGACATAAAATGGACTGGGACGAGATGTTCAAGATCGCAATAGACGGCGAAAAGGCTAAGAGATTTTTTGAGCAGACTCCTCCTGCCGACAGACACACCTGTTCAATGTGCGGAAAGATGTGCGCTGTAAGAACCACAAATATGATACTCGAAGGCAAAGAGGTCAAGTTCTGCTCAGAGAAGTAAGGTGTCAAGCGAAAGGAAGATCTGATGAAAAAAGTGGATTATACACTCTACCTCTGCACCGACAGAGAGCTTATGTCTTCTGACACGATAGAGCAGTCGGTGGAGCAGGCGCTGAAAGGCGGAGTTACGGTAGTTCAGCTGAGGGAAAAGAATTGCTCGGGGAGAGAATTTTTCGACCTTGCAGTGAGGGTAAAGAAGATAACCGACAGCTATAATGTTCCGCTGATAATCAACGACCGTGCTGACATAGCACTTGCCGCCGACTGTGCAGGAGTTCATGTGGGACAGAGCGATATGCCCTGCAAAGAGCTTAGAAAGATAATGGGCGACAAGCTGATAGGCGTTTCAACTGCAACGGTGGCGGAAGCTCTTAAAGCTCAGGCTGACGGAGCGGACTATATCGGCGTAGGCGCAATGCACCCCACGGGAACAAAGACAAATACACGCCCCGTTACCAAAGAAACTCTGGCGGAGATCCGTGCTGCCGTTGATATCCCTATGGTGATAATCGGCGGAATGAATAAGACCACGCTGGGAGAGTTCAAGGGCATGGGAGTAGACGGCATAGCGGTAGTTTCGGCGATAGTTTCACAGCCCGACATTACAGCCGCCGCAAAAGAGCTTTATCGCCTCTGGACGGAATAAATATCATAAAAATAACGAGCGCATTTCATGTGTAAATGCGCTCGTTTTTATCATTTGTTTCATCAGTGACCGGAATGCTCCGATATGTCCTCATGAGGCAGTTTTTTGAAAAACCATACCGCAAAGAATACAGACGTCACAAAGGAAAGTATATACGAAAGAGGCTGAGCCTCTTCAATTCCGTGAAGACCTCGCAGATCGGCAAGTATAATAAGAGTCGGAATGAAGTATATTCCGCTTTTCAGCGACGACAGCAGTGACGCCTGAAGCTTTTGCCCCGTGCTTTGCAGCTGCATTTCGGTAACTACGCTCAGCGGCTGGAACAGTAGAGTGATGCATTGAAGCTGCAAAGCTCTCCTGCCGATGTCTATTACCTCGCCGTCATTTCGGAAAAGCCCGATAAGCGACGGTGAGAATATCAGAACCGCCGCTGCGGCAGCAAGCATAAGAAGCTCCGAAAACAGCAGCGTGAAGCGGTATGCTTTTCGTACCCTCGAAAACTTTTTCGCTCCGTAGTTGTAACCGCTGACAGGCTGAAAGCCCTGCCCGATGCCAAGGCATACCGAGAAAACAAAGAAAACTATCTTGGTGACTATGCTCATTGCGGCAACTGCGGCGTCACCGTAAACAGCAGCATAGTTGTTTAGAAGCATGGTCGAAATGCTGCTCAGCCCCTGTCTCAGCAGACTGGGCAGCCCTGTGGTGATGATGTTTTTGATTAGATAAGCTTTGAGAGTTATAAGCTTGCAGGATAGCCTTATCTCCGATTTTCCTCTTGCAAAAATGCTTATGAGGATACAGAAGCTGACCAGCTGCGAAAGAGCGGTGGCAAGTCCGGCACCTGAAATTCCCATGCCGAATACGAACATGAACAGCGGGTCGCCTGCAATGTTGAGAAGCGCTCCCGTCAGCAGACCTATCATGGCAAGAGAAGCCTTTCCCTCAAAACGCAGAATGTTGTTGAGAACAAAGCTTGAAACCATAAACGGCGCTGCAAGAAGAATATATCTTGCATAGCTTTCGGCATATGGCGCTATAGTCTCGGTGCTGCCAAGAAGCATGACTATAGGTTTGAGAAAAATAAATCCTATGACTTCTATCACAAGTCCCAGAGCTAGAGCAAGGAAAAAAGCCGTTGAAGCATATTTGCCTGCGCTTTGCTTGTCCTCGCTGCCAAGCTTTCGTGAGATAACGCTGCCTGCACCCTGACCGAACATAAATCCCACAGCCTGCAGGATAGCCATAAATCCGAATATTATTCCGGTAGCTCCGCTTGCGCTGTTGCCCAATTTGCCTACAAACGCTGTGTCAGCCATATTGTAAATGCTGGTCACAAGCATACTTATGGTGGTGGGTATGCCCAGCTTTAACACAAGTGCCGAAATGGGCGTTTGTGTCATTTTTTCATATTGAGATATCTTTTGTCTTTCCATAATCACACCCGACTTTTATTGTTCGGATCCCCCATGCTTTTTGACTTTCTTCAATAATTATTATAATATAAATTTCCCTGTTTTTCAATGTCAGAAAATGTCTTTTGCCCTGCTGTCAAAATGTAAAATAATTATATATCCTAGGTTTTGAGGGACTTTCCACTTGACAAGATGCAGGCAAGGGTATATAATTGATTACAAAAGAGTAACAACCAATAACTCTCCCGGAGATGGATTTATGTATATATTACCAAGAATTAAAAGAGCGGCGGCTTGTTGTTTGGCAGTTTTGATGACTGTCGGAGTGATAGGCTTAGCAAATGATGAAAATTCAGTTACAATTTCGGCGACTCCCGAAGGTTCTTCTTATGAGCAGAGATTGAAGGAGATAGAAGAGGAGCAGAGCAGTCTTGACCAAAAAATAGCCGAGGCTGAAAAGTCCATAAGCGGCGAAAAGGACAAGCTTGAAGCCGTAAACAAAAAAATTCAGAATGTTAAAAAGAAGATACAGACAGTTGAAGAGTATTCCGTTCAGATAGAAAATGAAATGGTAGAGCTGGACGGAAAAATGCACGAGACCCAGTATGCTCTCGCTCAGAAAGAGGAGGACATCAGGTCGGGCGTTAATGACTTTATGGGTCGTGTGAGAGCAATGTACGTTGCAGGCACAGATACATATACCGATGTTATCGTAAATTCCTCCGATTTTTACGATGTTCTCATGAGACTGGAGCTTGTAAAGCGTGTTGCGGAGCATGACAACGATGCGATAAACGCTCTTATGGCTCAGAAAGATGATATTGAAAAAACACAGGCTCAGCTTGAAATGCAAAGCGAGGAGCTGAAAGAAAAAAGCAAAAAATACGGCGAGCAGCAGAAATCTCTTGCGGAGGAGCAAAAAAAGCTGTATGAGCTTCAGAAGGAATACGATGAGAATATAGCCAAGCTGGAGGAAAACAAATCGGATTACGAGAGCCAGTCGCAAAAGCTTGACGATGAATACAATAAGGTATCAAGTCTTGCGGAGACTACAACTACCACCAAAAAGACCACATCAAAAACCACAACTAAGCCTGCGGCGACAACCACCAAAAAGACGGTGAGCGGTACGGCTGCGGAAACGTCAGGCACCACTGCCGCAACTACGGCAGTCCCCGAAGAAACACACGACCGGCCGCAGACGGTAACTCAGCAGACTGCCGTTCCTCAGACCACAAAGCCGCCTGAGGAAACTCCCCCTGCCGACAGCTCAAAGGCGGATATAGTCGTAAGCTATGCCAAAAGCATGGTGGGCGGCAGCTATGTGTGGGGCGGTTCAAGCTTCGGCGCTACCGACTGTTCGGGACTGATAATGCTTTCATATCAGCAGGTGGGAATATCGCTTCCTCACCTTGCGTCGGCACAGGCAGGTTACGGCACAAGCGTTGCTTATTCCGATATGCAGCCGGGCGACTGCATATTCTTCGGCGGAAGCTCCTATTCATCTATATATCATGTGGCTATGTACATAGGAGATGGCAGAATGGTCCACGCAGAAAACAGCTATACGGGAATTGTTATTTCCGACGTTGCCATGTTTTCAAGATATAACAACATAACGTGCATCAAAAGATTGCTCTGACAATTGACAGTTGACAATGGTTACAAAATACCATTGTCAACTTTTTTAGTAAAACAGGTTGACAAACAGAAAAATAGGTGATATAATTGTCAACTGAAAGGGCGTGTTTTAGTTGACAAGAAAGAATGCAGTAAAAGAAGTATGTTTTTGCGGATTGATGGTAGCGCTGATGGCGGTCTGCTCATGGATATCAATTCCCACCACAGTACCGTTTACGCTCCAGACATTCGGAGTTTTTGTGGCAGTAGGTCTGCTGGGCGGTAAGCTCGGCTCTGTCTCGGTGTTCGTCTATGTTCTTATGGGAGCTATAGGTATCCCCGTATTTGCAGGATTTTCAGGCGGCTTCGGAGCAATAACGGGAACTACCGGCGGATATATTCTCGGATTTATCCTTTCAGCTCTTGTCATGTGGCTTATGGAAAAGCTTTTGGGTAAGAGCATCATCGTGCTGGTGATATCAATGATAGTAGGTCTGATAGTATGCTATGCTTTCGGAACTGCCTGGTTCATGCTTGTATTCACCAAAGCAAACGGCGCAGTAAGTCTTGCTACGGTGCTTGGCTGGTGCGTAGTACCGTTCATTATCCCCGACGCTGTTAAAATAGCTTGCGCAGCGCTTATTTCCGCAAGGGTGAGAAAGTATGTCGGCATATCGGATTAGACCTCACCACGCCCTGTGCATACAGTTTTTCGAGGGCAAGGGCTACAGTGAGGAGTTTACCGAAAACATGACAAGACTGATAGGCGAGCTTGAAAAAAACGCCTTGGTGGAGATAGTTTGCGGCTCAGACGTTCTCTGTAAGAAATGTCCCCACTGTAAGGATAATGGCTGCGAGAGCGGAGAAAAAACCGAGCGTTACGACAGAGCGGTTATGGAGCTTTGCGGCTTTTGCGAGGGCGAGATACTCAGCGCAGGAGAATTTCTAAAGGCGGCTGAGGAAAAGATAATCTTTGCAGGAAAGCTGGAGCAGGTATGCTCCGAGTGTGCATGGTCGTATATTTGTTTTAAAAAGCTGCAAAAGTAAAATGAGGCGGCTGTTCAATATCAATAGTCATAAAAAAATCAAACGGGCGACCTGTGGTCGCCCGAATTTGTTATGCTCTCATAGCTGTGCAACAGCCGCATTTTTGCATTTGTGTAACTGTCTCAAAAGCTTCTGAAAAGCGCAAGATATTCACCTTTAGAAATTTTTATTACTGCTCCGCAGATGATCCCACCAATGTCGGCGCACATATAAAGGTCTTCCGTCACCTGTACGATAACGCCGTTTACGGAGATGTAAAAGTATTTGTCATAGCCGCCTTCCGATGACGAAACAACCTTCCACATCATGTCCGTGACAGTGTATTGAAATGAGAGATAATCGCCCTTTTCCACCGATTCAAGAGCCTCATTGGAGTCTATGGTGCTGTGCATGAATTTTAAGCCGAAAACAACAGACAACAGCAGTATGACACATGGCGCAATAAGCTCACCGGTTTTTGTTTCGGCGTCTAGTGTTATAGTGATGATACTGTATATCGAGTATATCATCAATACAATAAATATAATGGCAGGGACAAGAAAGTTTCTGCCGCTTTTAAGCTTGCTGCGAAGCTCCGATTCCTGAAAAGCGGTAAGAGTTATGGGAATTGCGTCTTTAAGATGTTCGGCGTAGTCGGGAATGATCATTGAAAAATTGTTTTGCGCCCTTATACTTTCCGATGTCAGCTGATACCCCGGATAATGAAATCTGTTTAGCGGATCTGTCATGTTTATACCCCCAATTTCAGTATATCATGCAAATCGGGAAAAGTAAATAAAATTTTAGTAATGTCCATGAAAAATCCATTCAAAAAGATGTGTTCTCATTGATTAATTTTGTGCGTAATCACATATTGTAAATAATATTGAAAAAGCACTTTACAAATCGGTTTTTGTATGTTATAATAGTAAACGTAAAAATTTGCGTAAAAAAGGAGGAGCTAGAGGTGCAGAAAGCATATCTTATATTGGAAAACGGTACGATATTTGAAGGTAAAAGCTTCGGAGCTGCGGGCGAAGCCGTTGGTGAAATAGTTTTTACTACTGCAATGACCGGTTATCTTGAAACTTTGACCGACCCCAGTTATTACGGTCAGATTGTTGTTCAAACTTTTCCTCTTATTGGAAACTATGGCGTTATTCCAGCTGATTTTGAAAGCGGTTGTCCGCACGTTAAAGCTTATATTGTTAGAGATTGGTGTCAGGAACCCAGCAACTTCCGTTGTGAGGGTGATCTTGACACTTTTTTAAAGCAGAATAATATTGTGGGTCTTTACGGTATCGACACCCGTCAGCTTACAAAAATAGTAAGAGAGTCGGGCGTTATGAACGGCAAGATAGTTGCCGAGGGCTCGGGCTTCAGCTTTGACGACCTGAAAAACTACAGCATAGTTGACGCTGTAAAGAATACTACCTGCGATAAGGAGACGGTATATTCTCCCGAGGGCGAGGTCAAGAGAAAAGTAGTGCTGTTCGACTTCGGCGCTAAGGACAATATCAGAAGAGAGCTTGTAAAGAGGGGCTGCGAGGTAACTGTAGTGCCTGCTTATACAAAATGCGAAAGGATCGAGGAGCTTGCTCCCGACGGCATCATGCTTTCAAACGGACCGGGAGATCCTGCAGAGAATGTTGAGATAATCGCTGAGCTGAAAAAGCTTGCCGAGAAGAAGATACCTACCTTCGGTATTTGTCTGGGACATCAGCTGCTTGCGCTTTCACAGGGCGGAAAAACCAGCAAGCTGAAATACGGTCACAGAGGAGCAAATCAGCCTGCAACTGAGCTTGAAACAGGCAGAGTGTTCATCACCAGCCAGAACCATGGCTATGCGGTAATAAACGACTCTATGGGTGAAAATGCAAAGGTGTCCTTTGTAAATGCAAACGACGGCACCTGCGAGGGCATAACCTATCTTAATATGCCTGCATTCTCCGTTCAGTTCCACCCGGAGGCTTGCGGTGGTCCTCTCGATACCGGATTCCTTTTCGATAAGTTTATGGCTTTGATTGATAACAATAAGTAAGGAGTGAAATTTCATGCCTTTAAATAAAGATATAAAGCGAGTGCTGGTCATAGGTTCCGGACCTATTGTCATCGGTCAGGCTGCCGAGTTCGACTATGCAGGAACTCAGGCTTGCCGTGCGCTTAAAGAGGAGGGTCTGGAGGTTATCCTTATAAACTCCAATCCTGCTACCATAATGACCGACAAGGCTATGGCGGATAAGATCTATATCGAACCGCTGACTCTTGAAACGGTCAAGAGAGTAATAAAGAAAGAGCGCCCCGACAGCCTGCTCTCCACTCTCGGAGGACAGACGGGTCTTACCCTTTCAATGCAGCTTGCAAAAGAGGGCTTCCTTGACAAGTATAACGTAAAGCTTCTTGGTGCAAACCCCGAGACTATTGACAAGGCGGAAGACAGACAGATGTTCAAGGACACTATGGAGTCTATCGACCAGCCGTGTATACCATCTCTTGTAGTCAATACCGTTGAGGATGCAGTTGCTTTCGCAAATAAAGAGGGCATAGGCTATCCGCTTATCATCCGTCCTGCATTTACTCTTGGCGGAACAGGCGGCGGAATAGTAAACAACGAAGAAGAGCTTCGTGAGATAACAAGAAACGGACTTTATCTCTCGCCTATCACACAGGTGCTTGTTGAGAAATGTATCGCAGGCTGGAAAGAGATCGAGTTTGAGGTAATGCGTGACGCAAAGGGCAACGTTATCACCGTCTGCTCTATGGAAAACTTCGACCCTGTTGGAGTTCATACGGGCGACTCTATCGTTATCGCTCCTGCCGTTACTCTTGCCGATAAGGAATATCAGATGCTGCGTTCAGCCGCTCTGAAGATAATCGACACTCTGAAGGTAGAGGGAGGCTGCAACTGCCAGTTCGCTCTTAATCCCGACAGCTTCGAGTATGCCGTTATCGAGGTAAACCCCCGTGTATCCCGTTCTTCCGCCCTTGCTTCAAAGGCTACGGGATATCCTATCGCAAAGGTTGCCGCAAAGATAGCTATCGGCTATACTCTTGACGAGATAAAGAACGCCGTAACAGGCAAGACCTACGCTTGCTTCGAGCCTGCGCTGGACTATGTAGTAGTCAAGCTGCCTAAGTGGCCTTTCGATAAGTTCGTTTACGCAAAGCGTGAGCTTGGTACTCAGATGAAGGCTACCGGAGAGGTAATGGCTATAGGCACAACCTTTGAGCAGGCTATCATGAAGGCTGTAAGAGGCGCAGAGATAGGTCACGACTGCCTTATCTCACCGAAGATGCTTGATCTGTCCGATGAAATTATCAGAAATCGCCTGCACGACTGCAACGATGAAAGACTTTTCGTGGTATACGAGGCTCTGAGAAGAGGAGTTTCGGTAGACGAGATACACGATATCACAAAGATAGACGAGTGGTTCCTTGACAAGCTCTGTAAGCTTATTGACGTTGAAAGAGAGCTTGCAAAGGGCGACGTTTCCTTTGAGCTTTATCATCAAGCTAAAAAGCTTGGCTATCCCGATAAGGTCATCGAAAGAATTTCGGGCGAGCCTATAAAGAAAAAGCTTCCTGCCGTTTATAAAATGGTAGATACCTGCGCTGCCGAGTTCTCGGCAATGACTCCTTATTTCTATTCTACCTATGATTCGGAGGACGAGGCTGAGGAGTTTATCAAGTCTGTACACACAGGCAACAAGACTGTTATAGTTTTCGGTTCGGGTCCTATCAGAATCGGTCAGGGCATCGAGTTTGACTATGCTTCTGTACACTGCGTATGGGCGCTTAAAGAAAAAGGCTTCGATGTTGTCATCGTAAACAACAACCCCGAAACCGTTTCGACAGACTTCGACACTGCCGACAGACTTTACTTTGAACCGCTTACAAACGAAGATGTAATGAACATCATCAATATAGAAAAGCCTTACGGCGTTGTAGTCGCTTTCGGCGGACAGACAGCTATCAAGCTGACAAAGCATCTTTCCGAAAACGGCGTAAGAATACTTGGTACTCCTCCCGATTCTATCGACGCTGCAGAGGACAGAGAGCGTTTTGACGAGCTGCTTGAACAGCTTCAGATAAAGCGTCCTCAGGGCTTTACGGTAATGACTACCGAAGAGGCTCTGGAGATCGCAAATAAGATACACTATCCTGTTCTTATGAGACCTTCCTACGTTCTCGGCGGACAGAACATGATAATCGCTTTCAACGACGCCGATATCAAGGAGTATATGGCGATAATCCTCAATCAGGGTATCGAGAATCCGGTTCTTATCGACAAATATCTTATGGGTACGGAGATAGAGGTTGACGCTATCTGCGACGGCGAGGATATCCTTATCCCGGGTATCATGGAGCATATCGAGCGTGCAGGAATACATTCGGGTGACTCGATCGCAGTATATCCCGCATGGAATGTTTCCGACAAGCTTATCGACAGGATAATCGACTGCTCAAAGCGTCTTGCGGTATCGCTGAATACCAAGGGACTTGTAAATATCCAGTACCTTATCTATCACGACGAGCTTTATGTTATCGAGGTAAACCCACGTTCTTCAAGAACAATACCTTATATCTCAAAGGTAACGGGCGTTCCAATGGTAGACCTTGCAACAAGAGCAATGCTGGGCGAAAAGCTTACCGATATGGGCTACGGCACGGGACTTTATCCCAATTCGCCGTATGTTGCAGTCAAGGTACCTGTTTTCTCCTTTGAAAAGCTTATCGACGTTGATAACCACCTCGGTCCTGAGATGAAATCAACAGGAGAGGTTCTTGCTGTTGCTTCAAGCCTTGAAGAGTCGCTTTATAAGGGACTTACCGCAGCAGGCTATAAGCTTGGTCAGAAGGGCGGAGTTCTTATTACCGTAAGAGATTCCGACAAAGCCGAGATACCTCAGACAGCCAAGCTGTTCTATGATCTGGGATTCAAGATCTACTCCACAAAGGGTACTGCCGCAGTTCTTAATGAACACGGTATCCCATGCGAAGAGGTCGCAAAGATACACGAGGCAGAGGAAAACACTCTCACGCTTATCGAAAGCGGAAAGATAGCTTATGTTATCTCCACATCTTCAAAGGGAAGAATACCTACAAGAGATTCCGTTAAGATAAGAAGAAAGACCGTTGAGAGAAATATTCCTTGCCTTACCTCAATAGACACCGCTAATGCTATCGCAGCTTCTATCAGAAGCAAGTATACCGAGCATAATACCGAGATAGTTGATATCAACAACATGAGGACAGAAAAGAAAAAGCTCGAGTTTACAAAAATGCAGGGCTGCGGCAACGACTATATCTACTTCAACTGCTTCGACCAGAGGATCGACAATCCCGAGGGACTTGCGCTTGCACTTTCCGACAGACATTTCGGTATCGGCGGCGACGGCGTTATCCTTATCGAGAGATCGAAGGTCGCAGACGGCAAGATGAGAATGTTCAATCTGGACGGCTCGGAAGGCAAGATGTGCGGAAACGGCATACGCTGCGTAGCTAAGTTTATGAGAGACAACGGTCTTGTAAACAGCGATGAGATAACGGTCGAAACGCTCAGCGGAATAATGAGGATATCGCTTACACGTCATTACGGCGAGGTCAACGGTGCGACAGTTAATATGGGCAAGGCTATTCTTGCGCCGAATCTTATCCCCGTTAAGCTCCAGCCTGACGAAAACGGCAGAGTTGTAAACCGCAGAGTTGATATCGGCGGAGAAAATTACGATGTTACCTGCGTTTCAATGGGCAATCCTCACGCAGTTGTGTTTATGAACAACATCGACAGCCTTGACATAGATACGGTAGGAAGGGCGTTCGAGTTTGACCCGATATTCCCCGAAAGAGTAAACGCTGAGTTTATCAAGGTCATCGACAACCATACTCTGAAAATGAGAGTCTGGGAGAGAGGCTCAGGCGAAACATGGGCTTGCGGAACAGGCGCTTGCGCAGCCGCAACAGCTGCCGTTCTCAACGGATTCTGTGAGAAGGACACCGATATCACGGTCAAGCTCAAAGGCGGAGATCTTAAGATAAGATATACCGACGACGCGGTTTACCTGACAGGCGACGCTGTTACCGTGTTCTCGGGAAGCATAATAGTATAAGCCGAAAAACCCGGCTATAACGGGAATGTCCTGCAAAAAATTCGGCGGTACATTCCCGATATTATTAATAAGGAGATAGTACAATGCCATCAATAAACGAAAATTATTTAAAGCTTGAAAAGAATTATCTGTTTATCAATATCGCAAAAAAAGTAAACGCATATACAGCGGCTCATCCCGATGCTGATATAATCAGAATGGGTATTGGCGACGTTACTCAGCCTATCGCAAAGTGCGTTGTTGAAGCCATGAAAAAGGGCGCTGACGAAATGGGCGTTAAGGAGACCTTCAAGGGCTATGAGGACAGCGGCGCAGGCTATGATTTTCTGCGTGAAGCAGTTTCAGGCTATTATAAGAGCTTCGGCGTTGACGTTGCCGCAGGCGAGATAAGAATAAACGACGGTGCAAAGTCCGACTGCGGAAATATCGTTGATATTTTCGGAGACGATAACGTTGTTCTTATCACAGACCCTGCATACCCCGTTTATGTTGATACAAACCTTATGAACGGCAGAAAGGTCATCTACGCCGATTCAAACGAGGAGAACGGCTTTGCCGCAATGCCCGATGACAGCGTTCATGCAGACCTTATTTATCTCTGTTCACCAAACAATCCGACAGGCTCGGCTTACACCAAGGAGCAGCTTAAGGTCTGGATAGATTACGCTCTGAAAAACAATGCTATAATCATTTACGATGCAGCATATGAGGCTTTCATTACTGATGAAGCTATCCCAAGAAGCATTTTTGCCGTTGAGGGAGCAAGAAAGTGTGCTATTGAAATGTGCTCGCTTTCAAAGACTGCCGGCTTCACAGGTATGAGATGCGGTTATACCGTAATTCCCGACGAGCTTACAGTTAAGGCAAGCGACGGCACAGAGGTTTCTATCTCGCAGCTGTGGGGAAGAAGAGAAGGCTCAAAGTTCAACGGAGTTTCATATCCTGTTCAGTGTGCTGCCGCTGCCGTTTTCACCGAAGAGGGACAGAAGCAGATAAAGGAAAACATCAAGTACTATCAGGGCAATGCAAAGATAATCGCAGCTGCTCTCGATGAGCTTGGCATCAAGTACACAGGCGGAAAGAACTCGCCTTACATCTGGCTCAAATGTCCCGGCGGAATGGGCTCATGGGAATTTTTCGATTTCCTGCTTGAAAACGCAAATGTTGTGGGTACTCCCGGTGCAGGCTTCGGCAAGAACGGCGAGGGCTGGTTCAGACTGACAGCCTTCGGCGACAGAGAAAGAACCAAAGAAGCTATGGAAAGAATCAAGGGCTTAAAGTTCTGATAAGATATTTACAGCCGTCGTGCGTGTAAGCGTGCGGCGGCTTTTCTGTGTCATTTAAGGTGTGATTTGTAAATATCAACAAGATTTTCACAGCGAATTTGTAACATATGGCAATTGACAATGTGTGGATATGGTGGTATTATGTAAGCAAGGAGGTGCTGTTATGGATTTAAGAAAATGTATTATTCTGACGACGGCTGCGGCGGCGCTGTTGCTCACTTCATGCGGAGAGAAGAAGACCACAAAACAATACAACTTCCAGACTGACGGAAAAACCGAAATATCCGAGGAAAGGATAGGCGTGTATTCCACCGAGGACGGGGCAGTATCTCTCACCTGCGAATATGCCGTTGAAAACAAGAACGTTTCCTTAAAAATGACATATAAAAACAACACCGACCTTGATATTTCCGTTGAATGTGGTTCACCGATAACGGTAAGCATTAACGGCGGCAGCAGCGATAAGGTTGAAACATACGAACCTCAGTGGCAAAAGCTTTCACCCCATGGGAAATATGAAACTCAATATGACATAGACCTTTCCCGGTGGGAGGAAAGCGGCAGCAATAAGTGGCAGACATATTCATACAACGCCGTTTCGCTGGGTTTTGATACGGGGGTTTCGGTGAAGTGTGACGGAAAAGAATATACTTACAGCGGAAACAGGCAGGAATGCTGTTTTGTGCTGAACGGCAAGGGAAATGAAGATGTTGATTTGGAAGGTTATAAAAAATTCTTTGAAGATTTTTTAGTCGATATTAAGTATAATTCTATAGTGGTTTACGATGAATATGTTGAAATATCATTGCCTAACAATAATCAAAAAGGCGAATTGACAGAATTATTGGAAAAGTGGCATATAGACCGAGATAAGGTTGAGATATTCAATGATATGAATACACGAGTCGAATCATAATAACGAAATAAAGATCCTGTGGAGCTTCCGCAGGATCTTTTGTCGTTAAATTTTACAATTGCGGCGCGCCTGTTCTATTGACTTGAACATGATAATAGGATATAATGATTATAGACTTTTAACAGAAAAGGCAGGGAACAAAAATGAGAAAAACAAAAATTGTCTGCACGATAGGACCTTCCACCGACGACGAAAACGTAATGCGTGAGCTTATGAAATCGGGCATGGACGTTGCCAGATTCAACTTCTCCCATTCCGACCATCAGGTGCATAAGGAGCGTTTTGAAACCGTCCGCCGACTCAGCGACGAGCTTGGTCTTAATGTTGCAACTTTGCTTGATACAAAAGGTCCAGAGATACGCCTGCGTGACTTCAAGGATCATCAGCCTGTTTTCATTAAGGACGGCGATGAGTTCACTCTTACCACAAAGGACGTTGAGGGAACAGAAAAAATAGCTTCCATAACCTTTGAGCATCTGCCCAAGGACGTCAGCGTAGGCTCAAAAATACTTATAAACGACGGCGTTATCGAGCTTTCGGTAAAATCGGTCTCGGATACCGATATTGTCTGCACGGTAATTCACGGCGGAAAGCTTTCCGACCATAAGGGTATAAACGTTCCCGGCGTAAAGCTGTCGATGCCTTATATTTCCGACGCCGATATGGCTGACCTTGAATTCGGCGCAAAAATGGGTTTTGATTTTATCGCAGCTTCATTTGTAAGAACGGGCGCAGACGTTATATATCTCCGCAAATTCACTCAGTCGCTTGGCTGGTATAATCCGAGGATCATCGCAAAGATAGAAAACTCCGAGGGCGTTGAGAATATCGACGAGATACTTGAAGCTGCTGACGGCATCATGGTGGCAAGAGGAGATATGGGCGTTGAGATACCCTTCGAGCAGATACCCGCAATTCAGAAGGAGCTTATCCATAAGGCTTATAACGCAGGAAAGCAGGTCATCACAGCAACTCAGATGCTTGAATCAATGATGACAAATCCACGTCCTACAAGAGCTGAGATAACCGACGTAGCTAATGCCATTTACGACGGCACATCTGCAATAATGCTTTCGGGCGAGACAGCCGCAGGCTCTTATCCAATCGAGGCTGTAAGAACAATGGCTCTTATTGCCGAGACAACCGAGAATGATATCGACTATCTGGGAAGATTTCAGAAGCGTGACGATACAAGAAGCGCAGACGTTACCGAAGCTATTTCCCATGCGACGGTAACTACCGCTCACGACCTTAAAGCGGCGGCTATCCTGACAGTTACAAAGAGCGGAACAACGGCAAGAAGACTTTCAAAATTCCGTCCCAACTGCCCTATAATCGGTCTTACCACCGATAAGACCACCTGCCGTCAGATGAATATGTCGTGGGGTATCAGACCCGGCATTATTGATGAACAGACAAATACCGATGCTCTGATAGAGCACGCTATCGACGTTTCTCTGAAAAAAGGCTATCTTAACCATGGCGACCTTGTGGTAGTGACAGCCGGAGTTCCTCTTGGAATGAGCGGAACCACAAATCTTATCAAGGTCGAGACAGTAAAGTGATTATTCAAGCGCAGCCTGCGTAAAGCTGCGCTTTTACTTTTATAATTGCATAATAATAGAATATTTTTTCTCCTCCGTGGAATTATAAGGATATATATTGATTTCACGGAGGCTTTATTATGGAAAAAACAAAGATAGTAAATATCAAGGGCAGAGAGATCCTTGATTCAAGAGGCAATCCCACGGTGGAGGCTGAGGTAACGCTCAGCGACGGAACAGTTGGCAGAGGTCAGGCTCCCAGCGGCGCATCTACGGGAATTTACGAGGCTTGCGAGCTTAGAGACAACGACAGATCAAGATATATGGGTAAGGGAGTAAAAAGCGCAGTCGAGAATATAAACGAGAAGATAGCGCCTATTCTTGCCGGCATGGACGCAGCCGATACCTACGGCATAGACAGAACAATGATAGCTCTTGACGGCAGCAAGGATAAGTCCAAGCTTGGCGCAAACGCTATACTTGCTTCGTCCCTTGCCTGCGCCGATGCAGCCGCAAAATCGCTGGGAATACCCCTTTATCGCTTTATCGGCGGTGCGGCGGCAAACCGTATGCCTGTGCCAATGATGAATATTCTCAACGGCGGAGCACATTCCTCCAACGGGCTTGACGTTCAGGAATTTATGATAATGCCCGTGGGTGCAAAGACCTTTTCTCAGGGCTTGCAGTGGTGCGCTGAGGTCTTTCACACTCTTGCAAAGACACTGAAAAACAAAGGAATGTCCACAGCCGTAGGCGACGAGGGCGGCTTTGCTCCCGAAATTTCTTCCGATATCGAAGCACTTGACCTTATCATGGAAGCCGTAAAGTCCGCAGGATATGTGCCGGGAGAGGATTTTGTTCTGGCTATAGACGCCGCTTCAAGCGAGTGGAAAACAGGCGAAAAGGGACAGTACAGGCTTCCCAAAAGCGGCGAGCAGTTCGACTCAAAGCAGCTTATCGACCATTGGGAGTCGTTATGCGACAAATATCCCATTCGCTCTATTGAAGACGCTCTGGACGAGGAGGATTGGCAGGGCTGGAGACTTCTGACCTCACGGCTGGGAAGAAAAGTCCAGCTTGTGGGCGACGACCTGTTTGTTACCAATACAAAACGGCTTGCAAAGGGCATTTCTGACGGAGCGGCAAACGCTATTCTTATCAAGCTCAATCAGATAGGTACCCTTTCAGAAACCATAGACGCCGTGAGAATGGCGGTAAGCCACGGCTATAGGGCGGTCATGTCTCACCGCTCGGGAGAGACCGAAAGCACAGT
Source organism: Oscillospiraceae bacterium (assembly GCA_051882095.1). GTDB lineage: Bacteria > Bacillota > Clostridia > Oscillospirales > Ruminococcaceae > FB2012. The sequence goes on along the minus strand of JBJERD010000046.1, from coordinate 2,781 downwards.
TATCGCCGACCTTGCAGTAGCCCTCAACGTTGGTCAGATAAAAACAGGCGCACCAAGCCGAAGCGAAAGAACGGCAAAATATAATCAGCTGTTGCGAATAGAGGAAAATATTTATTATAATATTGAGGAGTTTTACGGCAAATGCTTCTGATATCGTTTACCAAATACAAAGCCGTAAATTGGATAGCTGATTTGCGTTAATTTTTTGTGACCTTCCTTGACTTGCAGGGGAAAGTGTGATATCATAATTATGAACCGATTATATTTTAAATTATATCGGTCATATACAAATTCACATGGGAAATATGTATGTTTTCAGACGTGTAATTTGTACAGAATGTTTAAACTTCCGCTTGCTTTATTTTACGTTTGCAGGCGCTGAAAGGAATGGTTTTTTTAATGACAAAGGAATTTTTAGAGGAATGGGAAGGCTTTAAACCCGGAAGATGGAGCAACACCTCTGTAAATGTCCGAGACTTTATACAGAAAAACTTTACTCCCTACGAGGGCGACGGCAGCTTTCTTGCAGGTCCTACCGAGGCTACCAAAAAGCTTTGGGCGCAGGTAATGGATCTGTCCGAGAAGGAGCGTGAAGCAGGCGGAGTTCTCGATATGGATACAAAGATCGTATCAACTATCACCTCGCACGGAGCAGGCTATCTTGACAAGGATCTTGAACAAATCGTAGGCTTCCAGACAGATAAACCTTTCAAGCGTTCTCTCCAGCCTTTCGGCGGAATCCGCATGGCGCAGAACGCCTGCAAGCAGAACGGCTATGAGGTTGACCCCGAAGTAGTTGAGATATTCACCAAGTACAGAAAAACTCACAATCAGGGAGTTTTTGATGCATATACGCCCGAAATGAAGCTGGCAAGACACGCCGCTATCATAACAGGTCTTCCCGATGCTTACGGCAGAGGAAGAATTATCGGCGACTACAGAAGAGTTGCTCTTTACGGTATCGACCTGCTTATCGAGGACAAGCAGAATCAGCTTGATACATCTCTTGTGAGAATGACTTCAAAGAATATCCGCCTGCGTGAGGAGCTTGCCGAGCAGCTGAGAGCGCTTGAAGATCTGAGAACTCTGGGTAAGATATACGGATATGATATCTCTCGTCCCGCAAAGAACGCAAAGGAAGCTATCCAGTGGCTGTATTTCGGATATCTTGCAGCGGTAAAGGAGCAGAACGGTGCGGCAATGTCGCTGGGAAGAACATCAACCTTCATTGACATCTATATCCAGCGTGACCTTGAAAGAGGTCTTATCACCGAGGAGCAGGCTCAGGAATATATCGACCACTTTATTATGAAGCTGCGTCTTGTGAAGTTTGCAAGAACTCCTGAATACAATGCGCTGTTCTCAGGCGACCCAACGTGGGTAACGGAGTCTATCGGCGGTGTTTCCGTAGACGGTATACCAATGGTAACAAAAACGTCCTTCAGATATCTGCATACTCTTGATAATCTGGGACCTGCACCCGAGCCGAACCTGACTGTTCTCTGGTCGAAGAAGCTGCCAATAAACTTCAAGAAATTCTGCGCTGAGATGTCTATCAAGACTTCGTCTATCCAGTATGAAAACGACGATATGATGAGAGTAACTCACGGCGACGATTACGCTATCGCCTGCTGTGTATCATCTATGAGAATAGGCAAGGAGATGCAGTTCTTCGGCGCAAGAGCAAACCTTGCAAAGTGCCTGCTTTATGCTATCAACGGCGGCGTCGATGAAAGACTTAAAGTACAGGTAGGACCTAAATACCGTCCTGTAGAGGGCGATTATCTCGACTTCGACGACGTTATGTCCAAGTATGACGATATGATGGAATGGCTTGCAGGTCTGTATGTGAATACTCTGAATGTTATCCACTATATGCATGACAAGTACTGCTATGAAAAGATTCAGATGGCTCTCCACGACAGAGACGTGAAGAGATATTTTGCAACCGGTATCGCAGGATTGTCGGTAGTTGCCGATTCGCTTTCGGCTATAAAATACGCTAAGGTAAAGTGCATCAGAGACGAGGACGGAATCGTTACCGATTATGAGATAGAGGGCGATTTCCCCAAGTACGGAAACAACGATGACAGAGTTGACAGCATTGCGGTTGACGTTGTACGCTCCTTTATGGATAAGGTAAGAAAGCACCACACCTACCGTGACGGCGTTCCTACAATGTCGATACTGACTATCACATCAAACGTTGTTTACGGCAAGAAAACAGGAAACACACCCGACGGAAGAAAAATGGGTGTTCCGCTTGCACCCGGAGCTAATCCTATGCACGGCAGAGATACTCACGGAGCTACCGCTTCGCTGTCGTCGGTTGCAAAGCTTCCGTTCAGACACGCTCAGGACGGTATTTCCAACACATTTTCTATCGTTCCCGACGCACTGGGCAAGGACACACAGGTGTTTGTGGGAGATCTTGATATCGAAAGCATTGCTAAGGAGCTGAATAAGGATGGGGATTAATGTTACCAAGGACGATGACAACGGAGAGCTTGACGAGCTTGTTGACATCATCGACAGACTTATGGAGCAGGGCGACGGACATATTTCAATAAATGTGGATGAGTCGGAGGAAGGCATCAGAGTGCAGACCTTCCGCTCAAACGACTGCGGAACAAAAGGCGCCTGCTGCCAGCCCAATGAAAAAACAGAGGACGAATAAACGCTATTGATTTTACGAAAGGAAGATATATATGCCAAATGTTGAACCAAACGAGAAACAGGTAGAAAACCTTGTTGAGCTGCTTGACGGATATGTTGAGAAAG
>JBJERD010000045.1:0-4926 GCA_051882095.1 Oscillospiraceae bacterium | reverse complement strand
GAGATACCATACAGATACAAGCAGAGCTATGACGCTCAGGATGGCTCTTCGCTGAAGCTAAATATTGATGTGAATATTCAGTATCATCTTGAAAAGGCGCTGCAGAAGGCTTATGACGAAAACAAGCCTAACGACAGAACCTGCGGAATAATCATGAATCCGAAAACGGGTCAGATATACGCAATGGCGACAAATTTCAGCTACGACCCCAACGACCCTGCCGAGATAACCGACAATGTGACGGCGGCAAAGCTTGCGGGACTTGACGAAAGCTCTCAGGAATACAAGGAGCTGCAGCTCAACGCATGGTCTACTCAGTGGAAAAACAAGGCGATATCGGAGATTTATTTCCCCGGTTCGGTTTTCAAGGTAATCACAGGTTCTTCCGCTCTGGAGGAAAAGGTGATATCACTTGACGATACATTCTCGTGCAACTGGAAGATACAGGTTGCGGACACCACCTTCAACTGCTGGGCGACCAGCAGGGAACACGGTTCGCAGAATCTTGCTCTTGCAATGCTCAACTCCTGCAACCCTGCCTTTGTTCAGATAGGTCAGAGACTGGGAGCGGAGGGCTTCTTCAAATACTTCAAGGCTTACGGATTTACCGAGCAGACGGGCATCGACCTGCCGGGCGAGGCTAATTCAATATACTGTCCGCTTTCGAGAATGGGCTCGGTAGAGCTTGCTTCATGCTCCTTCGGTCAGACAAACAAGGTGACTCCCATTCAGATGATAACCGCATATTCGGCGGCGATAAACGGCGGCTATCTTGTTACTCCGCAGGTGGTTGATAAGATCGTTGACAACAACGGAAACGTTGTAAAGGATTTTGATACGGTCATCAAAAGACAGGTGATCTCAGACGAGACATCTGCTGCTATGAGAGAGATACTGGAGGGCGTTGTAAACGGTCAGCAGGGCTCAAACTGCTACATTCAGGGCTATCGCATCGGCGGAAAGTCGGGTACTTCGCAGAAGATAGATATCGGTGCAGGCGGTGAAACTACTTATGTTTCGTCCTACTGCGCTTTCGCTCCTGCCGACGATCCCGAGATAATCATGCTTGTCATGGTGGACGATCCTACAGGCGAAAAATATTACGGCTCACAGGTAGCTGCTCCTATATGCGTAGAGGTGCTTTCGGAAGTGCTGCCTTACATGGGCTTCTTCCCCGAATACACCGAGGAACAGCTTGAAAAGCTTCAGGTATCGGTGCCTAACGTTGAGTTCTCGCCCCTTGATAATGCCAAGAAAACTCTTGAAGATCTTGGTCTTAACGTCAAGGTCAAGGGCAGCGGCGACAGCGTTGTAAAGCAGGTGCCCACTTCCGTATCTCTTGAAAGAGGCGGTTCGGTAGTGCTTTACACAGATGAGAACTACACGGAGGAAACGGTCGCCGTTCCGAGTATTCAGGGACTTTCCAGAGACGCAGCAAAAACGCTGCTGGAGGAATACGGGCTTAATCTTTCACCCCAGGGCAACGCCGCCGACGAGCAGGGCGCTCTTGCTGCGGGAGATCAGGATTACGTTCAGGGAGCGGTTGTTCCTGTGGGAACAGCTATCAAAGTCACCTTTGAGCAGAGCTGGGTAGGCTCGCAGTGATGACCTTAAAAGACTATTCTATTTGCGTTGAAGAGGAATGATAATAATGAAACTGTATGATTTGATAGAGGGAATTGCCGGAACCTCACTTCCGGATACTGAAATAAGCGAGATAACCTCCGATACAAGAAAGGCAATAAAAGAGGGGGCAATGTTCGTCTGTATCAAGGGAAACACCTTTGACGGACACAGTGCCGCTGAGGAAATGCTTGCTAAAGGCGCTTCGGTAGTCGTTACCGAAAGAGACTTGGGTCTGGAACGTCAGATAATCGTGGAGAACACAAGAACGGCATATCCTATGCTTTGCTCTGCATGGTTTTCTCATCCCGAGCGTGAGCTGAAGCTTATCGGCGTTACGGGCACAAACGGAAAGACTACCATAACTACCGTGCTGAAAAAGACTCTTGCGGCTTTCGGAAAGAAAGCAGGTCTTATCGGCACCTGTCAGAACGAGATAGGCGATGAGGTGCTGCCTACGGCGAGAACTACTCCCGAGCCTTATGACCTGTTTGAGCTGCTGAGAAAAATGGCTGACGCAGGCTGCGAGTATGCGGTAATGGAGGCTTCTTCCCAGGGACTGGAGCAGAGAAGACTGGGTCCATGCCGTTTCAAGGTAGGCGTTTTTACAAATCTTACTCAGGATCATCTTGACGTTCACGGCAGCATGGAGAATTATTATCAGGCTAAAAAGCTGATGTTTGACATCTGCGACAGCGCAATAATCAATATCGACGACGATTACGGAAAGAGATATGCAGGTGAGATATCCTGTCCGTTCAAGACCTTTTCTACAGTTTCAAAGGCTGATTTTTATGCGGAGGATATACTGCTTTCGGCAAGCGGAGTGAAATATGTATTCTGCGACGGAAGCGCTAAGCATAATGTGGATTTTAAAATGCCCGGACTATTCAACGTTTCAAATTCGCTGGCTGTTGTAGCCTGCTGCGAAACTCTGGGCTTTGACGCAGAAGCGGCTATCAGGCAGATAAACCGCATGAAGGGCGTAAGAGGAAGAGCCGAGGTAGTTCCCACAGGCAGAGATTTTACCGTTATCTGCGATTACGCTCACACGCCCGATGCGCTTGTAAACGTTCTTTCGGCTATCAAGGGAAGCGCAAAGGGCAAGGTGAAATGCCTGTTCGGCTGCGGAGGAAACAGAGACGCAACAAAGCGTCCTCTTATGGCTGCCGCTGCCGCAGAAAACGCTGATTTTCTTATCGTAACCTCGGATAATCCAAGAAACGAAGATCCCGAGGAGATAATCAAGGACGTTCTCAAAGGTCTTGAAGGAAAGACAACGCCCTATATCAAGATATGCGACAGGAGAGAGGCTATTTTCTGGGCGGTCAAAAACGCCGAAAAGGACGATATAATCGTGCTTGCCGGAAAGGGTCACGAGGATTATCAGATACTTGCAGGCGGAAAGAAGATACACTTTGACGAGAGAGAAGTCGTAGCTGACGCTCTCAGACAGCTTACGGCTGAAAACTGACAGTACACAGAACAGAATACGGGCGCAGAGCTGCGTCTGTAGAACAAGGAGCAATCATTATGGAGAAAATGAGCTTGGCTGAAATAATTGCGGCGGTGGAGGGAAGCTTCGGCTATCCTGCCGATGTTATGGTCGGCGCAGTTTCAACGGACACAAGAAAAATAACGGAAAACTCGGTTTTTGTTGCACTTAAAGGCGAGAATTTCGACGGTCACGACTTTGCCGCTAAGGCTATGGAGCTTGGCGCCTGCGCCGTGATAACCGAAAGACCCGTTGAGGGCGCAAAGTGCATAATAGTTGATTCTACGGCTAAGGCTCTGCTTGATCTGGCGCATTATTATCGTATGAAATTTGATATTCCGCTGGTGGGAGTTACGGGCAGCGTGGGAAAGACGACTACTAAGGATATGATAGCCTGCGTTGTTTCACAGAAATACAAAACGCTGAAAACGCAGGGTAATCACAACAATGAGATAGGCTTGCCGCTGACTCTTTTCGGGCTTGACCAAAGCTTTGAGGCTGCGGTGATAGAAATGGGAATGAGCCATTTCGGAGAGATATCAAGGCTTTCAATGTGCGCCGCTCCAAGCTGTGCGGTGATAACTAATATCGGTTTTTCGCACATTGAAAATCTGGGCACCCAGGAGAATATTCTCAAGGCTAAGCTTGAGATACTTGACGGTGCGGATTATGACGCTCCGCTTATTCTTTGCAGAGACGACAAGCTGCTTGCTGCTGCCGAGATACACGGAGGAAGAAAGGTTGTTTATTACTCGGTAAAGAAAAAGGACTGCGATGTTTATGCTGCGGATATTTCCGCAGAGGACGGCAGGATAGATTTTACCGTTAATTACTCGGGAGGAAAGATAAAGGCTGTTATAAACTGTCCCGGTGAGCATAATGTAAAGAACGCTCTTGCGGCTTTCTGCGTGGGAATGGAGCTTGGCATTTCTCCCGAAGATATAGTAAAAGGCATAGGCGAATTTTCAACCGACGGCATGAGGCAGAATATTTTAGTCAGAAACGGAAAGACGCTTATAGTTGACTGCTACAACGCAGCGCCCGATTCTATGAAGGCGGCTCTTTCGGTGCTTTCGCAGACAAAAACAGGCGAGGGCGGAAAGAGATACTGCGTGTTTGCGGATATGCTGGAGCTGGGCAAGATGTCAAGAACTCTGCACAAGACTGTGGGCGAGTATGCTGCGGCTTCAAAGGCGGATATGCTGCTTTGCTTCGGCGAAAATTCGGGATATTACATTGACGGCGCTGTGAAAAAAGGCTTTTGCGCCGAGAATTGTATGAAATTCGACAGCCGTGAGGATATTGCAAAATATCTTAACGCTAATCTGAAAGAGGGCGACGTTGTTCTGTTCAAGGGAAGCAGAGGAATGAAGCTTGAAGAGGTAGTAAATGCTGTGGAGTAGCCGACTGGTTATTATTGCTCTGGAGCTTGCCGTATGCGTTTTGTGCGCAAGGTGGTTTATTCCTGTTTTCCGCAGGCTTAAAACGGGCAGGCTGGAGATTTATATAGGCGACAGGTTCAGGCAGGACGGTTCGGAGCCGAAATTCGGCGGAGCGGTCATGCTTATTGCCATGACGGTGGGAGGCTTTCTTTCGGCGGCGGCTCTTGACGGGAGAAATGAGCTTTCGGACAGCCGCAGCGGAGAAATGTTGCTGATAACGGTTTTTGCTGCAGCTGCGCTTTCGCTTCCCGGCTTTTGGGACGACTATCTTAAAGATGTGAAAAAAAGCAATGTGGGTATAAAGATGCGTTACAGGCTGATGTATCAGTTTGCGGTGTGTCTGGCTTTTATTGCTGCATTGGATAT
>JBJERD010000044.1:0-4939 GCA_051882095.1 Oscillospiraceae bacterium | reverse complement strand
AAAACAGTCCACCGGACTGTTTTGAAATTCACCCCTTTCGGAGCTCCCTGCGGTTTGGGGATTTCGCTCACTGCGGTGAGCGACAAGGGGGCTGCTCGCCCCCTTGACCCCTCGCAAGCCCTCTAGCGCCGGGCTTGAGCCTGCGCTTTAATTTTTGACACTTTTTCGACAAGCTGAAACGGACGGTAAAAACCGCCCGTTTTTTATTAATATCTGCGTTATTTTGACAATATCAGCCGTATGCCGCCGAGGACTCCTCCTGTTTTATCGGTTCGGTGGAAAGCCCCTGATCGTTTGTTTCTTCCGCACGCTTTGTAAGGTCTTCAACTATTCTTGAAAATACCTTGAACGAAACATCATAGCTCTTTTCCATGTCTTCAAGAGAGTCGCTTACCGTGTTGATAGGCATTCTCATGGAGAGGTGAACGTCGTTTGGCATATACTCAAATTTGAATTCCTCCGCCAGAAAACCAAAGTTCAGCGACAGTCCGTACTCGTCGATGTAGGGATTTCCCGGGAAATCTTCCGAAAGGTCGGACTTCATTATCTCCAGAAAATCGGGCTTTGTGTTTGAATCGGTAATGACCATTATGCTTTCGCAGGACTGAAGCTGCGCAAGAAATTTGGACTGATAGCTCTGCTGGTCTATGCTTGTGCTGTTTGAGTCAAGAGGCATGATAAGCACGCTGACGTGTACCTTTCCGTCACCGTTAAGGTCGTCGGTGTATTTCTCGAAAAACTCTTCCAGCTCTTCCTGCCTGAGAGAAAGCCCGTTGTTGGCTATCATCATTACGGTCAGGTCGGGCTTTTCTCTTGTTACGGTGTCGTAGACTATAAATATCACCACCGACGCAATAAACGCCGTGAAAAGTATCCACACCTTGTTGTGATACCAGAAGTTAGACACCTTTTCCCAGCCGTGCAGCTTGCGTATCTCGTCGTGTTCCTCTTTGATAGTATCTGACTCGTTTATGACTCCGCTTTTCAGCTTCATAAGCTCCACTTTTTCCTGAGCTATGCGCCTGTCACGCTCCTCACGCTCTTCACGCTCGGCACGGCGCTGTTTTTTCTGAGCTTTGAGATAAGCTTCTTCCTGAGTTTTTTTCTTAAGTTGCTCCTGTTCGGCTAAATTCTTTTCATATTCATAATCATCTTCGGGAATAATATTTTCGTTATCCTTTGTTTTGCCCATAATAGATCCCTTTCGTTTTGTTTTGCCTGTGCCGCAGCCCTGACGCCGCCGCATTGCGAATACAGAATATTATAGCCTATGATTGTTAACTGCGTATTAACGGCGGCTGAAAATGAAAAGGCAGCCGAATTTACCGGCTGCCCCAAAAATCAATATTAAAGCTTTGAAACCAGTTCAAGAGTATCCCTTGCAATAAGAAGCTCTTCATTTGTGGGAATTACCCATACCTGTGCCTTTGAATCCTCGGCGGAGATCTTTGTAAGCTTGCCTCTTACCTTGTTGGCTTCGGGGTCGATCTTGATACCAAGAACGTCAAGGTCAGAGCAGGCTGTTTCACGGACATCGGGAGCGTTCTCACCGATACCGCCTGTGAAGATAACTGCGTCTACGCCGTTCATTGCAGCTGCATAAGAGCCGATGTATTTCTTGATCTGATAGCAGAAGATCTCGCCTACCATTTTTGCTCTCTCGTTGCCTGCCTCGGCTGCTGCTGTGATGTCACGGTTGTCGGAGCCGATTCCCGAAAGTCCAAGGAAGCCCGACTCCTTGTTCATGTAAGCTGTCATCTCGTCGGGAGAGAATCCCTTTTTCTTTTCAACATAGTCGATAGCCGAAGGGTCAACCGAACCGCAGCGTGTTCCCATGATAAGTCCGTCAAGAGGAGTAAATCCCATTGTTGTATCAACAGACTGACCGCCGTTTACAGCTGTGATGGAAGAACCGTTTCCAAGGTGGCAGGAAACTATCTTCAGGTCCTTGATATCCTTGCCCATGACCTTTGCAAGCTCTGAGGAAACATATCTGTGAGAAGTTCCGTGGAAGCCGTATTTTCTAACATGAAGGTCTTCATAGCACTCGTAGGGAAGTCCGTAGAGATATGCTTTTCTCGGCATTGTGGAATGGAAAGCCGTATCGAATACAACAACCTGCGGAACGCCTTCGGGCAGTACCTTTTTGCAGGCTCTCAGCGCAAGTGCGTGAGGGTGGTTATGTACGGGTGCAAGCTCTGAAAGCTCGTCGATCCTGTCGATAACTTCGTCTGTTGCAAGGCAGGTCTCATGGAAGTCTTCGCCGCCGTGTACAATTCTGTGTCCGACAGCCGAGATCTCAGCCATTGAGTCGATAACCTTTGTTTCGCCCGATGTAAGAACTTCGACCAGCTTTTCAAAAGCCTCAGTGTGGGTAGGGAACGAGCAGTCTGCGTCAAAGCTTCTGCCGTCGCCTGTTTTTGCTGAAACGTGTCCGTCGATTCCGATTCTGTCACAGTTGCCCTTGGCAATGACCGATTCGTCGGTCATGTCGAGAAGCTGATATTTAAGTGAGGAAGAACCTGCGTTTACTACTAAGATTTTCATGTTATAAAAATCCCCTCTCGAAAATTTGGATGAGGCGCTTTAAAACGCCAAATAAAAAACGGCATGAGCCGAATACACCGTGACCAAAGCAAAGGCTGCGGCTTTGTGCATAATGGCTCTTGACAATTGCCGAATAATCATATACCATTATTATAACAGCATTTATATCAAATTTCAAGTGGATTTTTAACAAATAGACATTTTGCACAATTTTGATAAGAATATTTTTACGCAGAGGAGGAAAGCCAATGGTCACAGCAGCGATAGTAGCCGAATATAACCCCTTTCACAACGGTCACAGGTATCTTATACAAAAGGCGAGAGAAACGGGAGCAGACCGCATTATCGCTGTGATGAGCGGAGCGGCTGTGCAGAGAGGCGGCTGTGCGGTGTTCGATAAATTCTTCCGTGCCGAAACGGCGATAAAAAACGGAGTAGATCTGGTGCTGGAGCTGCCGTGTCCTTTTTCCTGCGCAAGCGGAGAGATTTTTGCTTCCGCTGCCGTGGAAATAGTGGGAGCGCTGGGGGAAAATGCAGTCGATCGTCTGTATTTCGGCTGCGAAAGCGATAATTCCACACTGATAAAACAGGCAGCCGAAGCGTCGCAGGCTCTTAAAAGCTCAGACGAGGTGAAAAGGCTGCTGGCACAGGGGAAAAGCTATCCTCTGGCGGTTTACGAGGCTGCCTGCGCAGAATACGGCGAGGCTGTGGGGGAACTGCTGAAAAATCCCAACAGTATACTTGCCGTTGAGTATGCAAAGGCTGTTTCCGACAAAGCACCGTGGATAGAGCTTATGCCTGTGATGCGAAAGGCTGTGGGACATGACGACAGCGAGGTCAGCGGCGAATATGCTTCTGCCACAAGGCTTCGTGAGATGCTTATGAACGGCGAGGACATTTCGGGATTTGTTCCCGACGGCGCATTGGGACGGGAGAGCTTCTTTACCGAAAATATGGAGAAGGAGATTCTTTTCAGACTGTGCTGCGCCGAGATAGAGGAGCTTGTTTCGCTTCCCGACGTAAGCGGCGAGCTTGCCGACCGGATAATAGTCACAGCAAAGAAAATACCGAAGACCTTAGATGAATTTCTGCAAAGCTGCAAGTCGAAAAATGTGACTATGGCAAGGCTTCGCAGAGTTGTGACCTATCTGGTGCTGGGAGTGAAAAAGGGCGATTTTCAGGCTGTTCCCTATGTGCGGATACTTGCTTTTAATCAGAGGGGCAGAGAAATACTTGCAGACTGCAAAAATGCGTCTGTTCCCATGGGCGTAAGCCTTAAACGGCTGGAGGAGACTTCTCCCTACGCCGCAAGAGTATCGCAGCTTGAACAGAATTCGGTAAGATTTCAGTATTTCTGCGGTGAAAGAAAAACACCGTTTGTCAGCGATTACAGCAGAAAGATAGGCATTTATAAGGGGGATTGACATGAAAAAGAGTATTGCTCCGTTTTGCCTTGCGGCGGCTTTATGTGTTTGTTTCGGCTGCGTATCTGCGTTTGCGGACGAAGCTCAGACAGATCTGCGTGTTTATGATATAGACCAAGAATACTCCGCCGCCGAGGATAATGAGCCTGAAAGCTTCATTGAAAGCATCAGGGCTGCTTCTTTGGGGGTGTCTTATGCAGCCCTGCCCGACAGCTACGACAGCAGAGAAAACGGATTGGATATTCCCGTGAGAGACCAAGGAGAAAGCAGCAGCTGCTGGGCGTTTTCAGCCTGTGCGGCAGCGGAAAGCTGGGCCGTGCTCAACGGCTTTGAGGCGAAAGATTGCGTAGACTTTTCGGAAGCGCAGCTTGCATGGTTCGGCGGCAGACCAAACAGCGGAGAAAACAGCGACGGCGTAAACTTAAACGAGCCGCTGAAAGAGGGCGGAAGCTGGTCTGTCGCTGCTGCGGTCTTATCAAACTGGAGCGGTCCCGAAGATGAGGCTTATGCGCCTTTTCCCGAAAGCATAGACGGTTTTGAGCTGTCGGATAATATGAGATATTCTTCAAAGTACCGTTTGAAGAATATGGAGCTTCATAACAGTGAGGATACAATGGAGATAAAGTCTGCTATCATGGAGCACGGCGGAGTTGAGGTCTCTTATTATGCAGATCTGGACGATAAATATTACTCTGATGACTGGGGTGCATATTATTTTGACGGTTCGGCTGAATCTAATCATTCTGTATTTATTATCGGCTGGGACGACGATTACAGCAGAGAAAATTTCGGAGAAGTAAAACCTTCGTCCGACGGAGCGTGGCTTGCAAGAGGAAGCTGGGGCAGCGGTATCGGAGATAACGGCTGCTATTGGATATCCTACGAGGAGAGCGAACTGGAAGACTTTGCTTCATATGATTTTTACGACTCTGATGAGCTGGATAATAATTATACATACAATTCGGACG
>JBJERD010000043.1:0-4943 GCA_051882095.1 Oscillospiraceae bacterium | reverse complement strand
TTTTGACGAAGCATACGGAAAAAAGCCTGAGAATAACGCGTATGTTCCAAGCGATAACGAAGAACCTCAGTATTATTACGGTCAGACGCCTTTCGGTGATGAAAGGGTTTATCCGGCTTTTCTGCGGCTTTCGGTAAACAGCTTTATGTTTGAGAAAAAGGTCACCGACGCTCAGAAAGAGGGGCTTGCGAAATTTCTTGGAATAACCGCTGAGGATTTCACTAACGATTATGACAGGTACTATCATTATGATGTTGAAAAATTCAACAAACAAGCTTTTAAGGAGTGTATTATAGCGGGAATTTTCTGTATTCTCAATGCATTTATGCTTGTTGTGTTTTTAAGCGTTCAGAATTCAAAGGCGTACAGGATTTACAGAGTTTACGGCTGTTCGGCGGTTAATGTGTTCGTTATAAACTTTTTATCGCTTATGGCGGTGGTGATAATAGCTCTTGTTGCGTCCGTTTTGCTGTGCAGACCTGCTATGCAGTTGTTTTCTTACGTGAACGCAGGATGCGAATTCCGACCGAGATGTGTGATGATAACGGCGGAGGTTTTCGTCGCCGTTTCGGCAGCGGCTTGTGTACCGGCGGCTGTTTCGGCAGTCAGAAAATCCCCTGTGGGCAAGTAAAGGAGTTGTGAAAATGATTGAAATAAGAAACGTTGTCAAAACCTACTGTACGGGAACATCGGCAGAGGTCAGAGCGCTTAAAGGAATAAACCTTGCCGTCCATAACGGCGAGATGATTGCCGTTATGGGCGTTTCGGGCTCGGGAAAATCAACTCTGCTTCACATTATCGGCTGTCTTGACAAGCCTACAGAGGGAGATTACATTCTTGACGGAACAAATATAAAAGATTGTAAGGCTTCGGAGCTGTATAAAATCAGAAATGAGAAAATCGGTTTTATTCTTCAGGATTACGGGCTGATCGAGGATAAAACCGTTCTTGAAAACGTGATGTATCCCCTTGCGTTTTCGAAAAATGTAAAGTTCACAAAAATGAAAAAGCAGGCTCTTCAGGCGATAGCCCAAGTGGGAATTGCTGATTTGTCAAGAAAAAAGGTATCTAAGCTTTCGGGCGGACAGAAACAGCGTGCTGCGGCTGCAAGAGCTATTGTCAACAACCCTGGTATTATTCTTGCCGACGAGCCGACAGCCGCCCTTGACACAAAAACAGCCGACGAAATTATGGGCTTGCTGAAAGCTCTTAATCAAGGAGGAACAACCGTTATCGTTGTGACTCACGACAAGCGAATTGCAGAAATGTGCGGCAAGACGTACATAATATCCGACGGTCTTATTGAGGAGGAGAAAAAATGAAATTCCTCTGGCAGTTGAATAAGGAGTTTAAAAGCAACAAGCTTTCGTCGGTCCTCATATTTGTTGAAATTGTTTTTGTGCTTGTGTGCTTCTGTATCTGCATAGCGTTATCTGATGACTGCTTTTCGGCGGCAAGATATTTTCACAGCAGATTTGACGGTAAGTCGGTAACTGCCGTGCTGAACAAGGCTGATAAAAGCCGGCTTGCCGAAGCTTTTGAAAACGAAGCCGTAGACGTTGCCGTGACCGTGAACTATTATTACGCCGAAGGAAAAGACGGTTCGGCTGTTTACATTGGAGATTACAGCAAAAGCGCCTTTACCGACCTTGACCTGTCTTACAGCGGAGAGCTTACCGATACGGAAAAGGATTACGGAAACGCTGTGCCGGCTATGGTTTCAAAGCCGCTTTCCGAAGAGTATCTTACTGGAAATACATACAGCATAAAGGGTGTGGATTTTTATATATGCGGCACCCTTGAGGACAGAAATCTGTGGCTTATGACGGCTCAGATGACAAACGAGAATTTTCTTATGTGCTACGACAGCAAGGGTCTTCTTTTGGAGCTGAACAAGTCAAACAGCAGCTGCGGCTTTTTTTCGGCGGCTGACGGCTATTCGGAGTTGAAGCTTGCGTCGGTTATCGGCGAAAACGAATGTGTGAAAGCAGTTTCGGTATTTGACTGGAGAGAAAAAATGTCTGAGGATTTTGACAGGCTTTCGGGAAATCTCGTAGTTGGAATACTTGTATTTATCATTTCTGCGGCAGGACTCTGCGCCAACAATATTCTAACCATAAAGAAAAATGAAAGGGCGTTTTACTGTCAGCTTTGCGTGGGTCAAAAAAAATCCGCTGTCATTATGCTTTTTGCGGCAAGGCTCGGAATATGTCTCGCGGCAGGAATTGCGGTTGTGATTTTTGCGATGAACAAAATCAATGGATATCTCGGTCAGGAAATCGTTACGATAAAAAACCTGACGGCTGCGTCGGGAATTTGCCTTGTCCTCTGTGCAGTCTCCGTTGTGATATTGGCATTCAAAAGAAATTTCACTCCCACGGAGTGAGGTGAGAAATTTATGAATGATTAAAGGAAGTGTTAAAAATGACATTAAAATATCATCAGCTTGATGTTGAGATTGAAAAACAGATAAAAGAAAATCAGTCAAAAGGTGTACTTAGCCCATATAGATTTAAAGATGAAGACGCTGTACGCAGAGATATGAATAAAGATAAGAATTGTATTCTTCGCCCTTCGTTTGTGCGTGATATCGAGAAAATACTTCATTTACCGTTGTACAACAGGTATAATGACAAAACTCAGGTTTTCTCATTTTACAATAATGATGATATCACAAGGCGAGGTCTTCACGTTCAGCTTGTTTCACATATCAGCAGAAACATCGGAAGAATGCTGGGACTTAATCTTGATTTGATTGAAGCTATTGCGCTTGGACACGATATGGGGCATACTCCGTTCGGACACGCCGGGGAAAAGTATTTAAGTGAATTGCTTCATAATGAAACCGGACGTTATTTCAATCATAATGTTCATAGCACTCGTGTGCTTGACATTCTTTACAGACGAAATGTTTGTTTACAGACTCTTGACGGAATTTTATGTCATAATGGCGAATTTGAGCTGAAAGAATATCAACCTGTAAAAGAAATGACATTTGAGAAATACGAGGATAACGTAGAACTATGCTATACTGAAGGCGTTGAAGCAATAAATAAGCTCGTTCCGTCAACATTAGAGGGCTGTGTTGTCAGAATCTGTGATATGATAGCGTATATCGGAAAGGATAGGCAAGATGCAATTACAGCAAAAATATTGTCGGATGATTCAATGTTTTCATCTTCATTTATCGGCAGTCAAAATGCAGCGATGATAAATAATCTTACCGTTGATATTGTGAACAATAGTTTTGGTAAGAACTACATTATGCTGAGTGAGCAGGCTTTCAACGACCTGAAAACAGCCAAAAAAGAGAATTATGAGTATATATATAAAGACTCAAAAATTGACGGTCAGTATAATGAAATAATAAAACCTATGTTCAGTGAGATGTATTACAAACTTTTAGATGATGTGAAAAATAAAAATATCAGTTCAATAATATATAAACATCATATTAATTATATCCAAAAGATCTGTCGATATTATGAGGAGTGGGATTACGTTTCCGAAGAACCAAATCAGATTGTTGCAGATTTTATTGCCTCTATGACTGATGATTATTTTATCGATCTGTATAGTTGTATGTTTCCTGACAGCGATAAATCTATTGAGTATCATTCGTATTTTGAGGATTAATAAAAAGCGAAATATTGTAAGCCGCACAGCCAAAGACTCTGTACGGCTTTTTTAATGGCGCAATAGCATAAGAAAAAATATTGTAAATCTTTATAATAACCGAGATATAGAACATATAGTTGCAAAAAACACGGAAATATGCTAAAATCAAAACAGTTTAGATAGTTTTGGCGGGGGTGTTGCTGTGCTTGGGATATGTATGGCGCTTATTGACGACGAGGAGGACAAAAAAGCTTTTGAAAGGCTGTTTTATAAGTACGAAAATAAAGTATATGCAATTTCGTATGGTATTTTAAAAAACGAGCAGCTTGCAGAGGATGCGACATCCGATACGTTTTTGTCATTGGCTAAATGTTTTAGAAAAATTAACAATTTGGAATATCACAAATTAGATTATTACATTGTCATAACAAGTAGAAACTCAGCAAAGAATCTGTTAAGAAAAGAAAAAGACAATCTGATGACAGTTTCATATGATGATGATTTGTATTTTTCAAATGACAATATATCTGGTTATGGTAGAGTGTTTCTCAAGGAATGTATTGAAAGGCTCACAGATAATGAGCAGGAAATTCTATTTTTGAAATTCTCCTGTGGACTTGAATATGACGAAATTTCAAAAGCTCTTGGTATAACTGTTTCTGCTGCAAGAAAGCGCTTTCAGTATGCAAAAGACAGGTTAAAAAAGCTACTTGGAAAGGGGAATATGCAGAATGAATGATTTTTCATATTTTTCAAGTGTTCTTGACGAAGTACTGAGCAGCAAACTCGACAGTTATGTTGAAACTCTGGAAATAAATGAAGAACACAATTTTTCAGAAAAGTATAATAAGAAAATACAAAAGCTTATCAAACGCAGAGAGAAACCTTATTTCAATCTGATATGCACAGCCGGAAGACGAGCTGCTTGTATAATTGTTGCAATAATATTAATTTCAGCTTCGGCACTTAGTGTCAAAGCGATCCGTGAAGCAATATATCATTTCATTATGAAACATTTTTCAGACCATACAGAAATAACAGTTGATAGCGGCATTAAAGAAGGCTACCCTGTTGTAATTGAGAATGAATATTATATTTCTGCCCTTACAGACGAATTTGAACAGGTCGATTATTCAAAAATGGAAAACTCAATAACGGCAGTGTATTTTAATGATGATGAGTATATCTTTTTTGAACAGTATACAAAGGACGCATATGTCAGCAATTATGATAATGAACATTCTGAATTTGAATTATATACAGACACCAACGGTCAAGAGTATATGATATATAACACAGGTCACGATTATGCAGTCATATGGGAT
>JBJERD010000042.1:0-4944 GCA_051882095.1 Oscillospiraceae bacterium | reverse complement strand
GGGCGCAGGCTATGCAGGCGGAATAATGTCTGCTGCAGTTGACGGCATAAAAGCCGCTCTTGAAATAATGAAGCGGCAGGCTCCGTAAAAATTTTTTCGTAAGCGAGAAGCCGCACTTTTTCCCGACTTATAAAAGTTCACACTTTTTTTAGCCGCCGAAAGGCGTTTAAATGAGACCGTCATTCAAAACGTCAAGTAGCACAATCGAACCCACGGCATAAAATATATTATCAGTATCGGCATTGCTGTTCGGCGGTAAAAGTGGCAGAAATAAGTTCTGTCCGCAGGGGAGCTTTTAGCGTTTGCATATGCCGTGCTGCATATATAGATAATGCTGTCGGGAAGCGGTTGTTTCCGACAGCATTGTTTTTGTTATGTATGGCAGAATGTATCATCAGCTTAGCTTCATCATCCTGTCGTCAAGCTCTCTGTGTACCTTGTCGGCTATGACGAGAATAAACTCGCCGTTTGTTGGGCGCCATTTTGAATTGGTGGCAAAAGTGCCGAAAATATTGGACTTTGCCGATACGGAAGCCTTTTCCCAGCCTTTGATTATGACCGTCCTAATGTTTCTCTCGATGCTTGAAGCAGAGGAATTGAACTCCTTTGATATCTTGGGATAAAGAGTTTTTGAAAAGCTCCGTGAGTTCAGCGGCTCCTGCACAGCCATTTTGATAGCTTCACGAACATACAAAAAACCATTGTAATTCGGAGTGATACACAGGCTTGCAAGAATTTCTGAAACGTAGTTGTGCAGATATCTGTCATATTCCGCAGCTTCGTAGATCCTGATCTTCTCACCCTCTATCTGTCCCACGATAAGGGGACCTACGATACTCATATCTATGGGCGTGCGAAGAATGGTAGTGCGTGAGTTGTCCATGAAAGACGGGTTCACTTCTCCATCGGGGGGAGCGACCACAAACAACAACGGTTTTGGATCAAGCTTCATAAGGTTTTTCAGCAGAGTGTCGGTATTCACCGTTGATGAGCTGATGAAAACCGATTTAGCGTTGCAGTTCATCGCTTCAAACTGAATGTCCAGCTCATTGCCTTTTGTTGGAATGACCTGATAGCCTTCCGACGAAAGATATCTTGAAAGCTCGTTGAATGTTATGTCGTCACCTCCGATAATAATTTTGTTGCTTTTTATCATATTTACTCCTCCAATAATTATTTTACAAATTTAATTATACATTTTCTCCCTTTGCTTTGCAATATTTCTTTAAAATTATTAACTGATATTTAGAAAAAGTTAAATAAAAATACATATTATATAGCACATGTATTCACATAGCAATAAAAATGTCGAATAAATGTAAACTTTTATGTATACAAATTTGGTGAATTTTTTAAGAGCGTAATAGAGTAAATTCATTTAATTATCTTTTGCCTTTAAAGCAACTCTTGATTATTTTTAAGAATTGATATATAATATCATTATCAACAAAAGGAGAAATTCAATGTACGAACAGAATTATCAGCAGACTATAGATTTAAATCAGCTTCCCAAAGTCAGAAACGGAGCAATGTGGTATGTTGCGCTGCTGCCTGCGCTGGCGGCGTTTCTTGAAAACTATGCTATAAATAAGTGGCTTGGAATTTTGGTGTGGGGATTTGTACTTATCGCCTGCCCGGTCATCTGCCATTGCGACGCAGTAAAGCTTGAACACATGGGGATAGGCACCGCCAAAATGAAAAAGGCGGCAGTCATATGCCCCGTTGCTTATATGTTCATGAGGTGCAAGATTCTGCGGCAGGGCAGTATGAAGGCTGTGTTGTTCACCATTTTCACCGGCTTTGCTATTATGGGAAACGGATTTACGGGATCGCTCAGCATGGACGACAATGCTTTTATCGAGCGTGTCAAGAATAGCTATGCCGTCAATCTTGAAGACCTTTCTGATGAGATGTCATTTAATATAATAGGCAAGCAGCTTAACTCATACATTTCCGAGGACGAAGCAAAATATGAGATAATCACCGACGGAGATGTGAGATACGTTACCGCAAAGGGTACCGATCCCGACGGCAAAAAGCTGGAGATAGTATTTTTGCTTGATTATGACGGCTACGCTTTCAAAAGCTTCAAGGTGGATTCCATAACACTTGACGGCAGCGAACTGTCCGCCGATGAACAGAAAGAGCTTCTGAAAAAGATATTCATAGAAGCCGATGATGATAACTCCGACAGATCATCTTCGCTGCCGCAAGGCTCTGAAAGCTCCGACGACAGCTACACAAAAGCATAAATATCCTACCGCATATGCGCTTTGGGCGTGTGTGCGGTTTTTTGTGTACTTACCTGCTTCTCCTTGCAGCTTGCAGTCTGTCATTTGCAGCTTGCTTAAAAACTGTTGCCTGCAAAGGCTGAAATGTGTTATACTTCAATTGTAATAAATAAGGGGGTACGGTCATGGAAATTATCAAGGTAGAACATCTGAAAAAGTACTATGGAGATGTAAAAGCTGTTGATGACATCAGCTTTACGGTGGAAAAAGGCGAGCTGTTCGGATTTCTCGGAGTCAACGGAGCAGGAAAGTCTACGACAATCAATATGCTTTCCACTCTGCTGAAGCCCACAGATGGCAGCGCAGAGATATGCGGCAGCAGACTGGGTTCGGAGGACAACAAAATACGCAGGAATATCGGCATAGTTTATCAGCACAACTGCCTTGACGATATCCTTACCGTTGAGGAAAATCTCATCTTCAAAGGTTCTCTTTACGGAGCGAAAGGCTCGGAGGTAAAGAAGAGCTTTCAAAGAGTCTGCGAGATACTTTCTCTGGGAGATATCAGAGCGCAGAAATACAAGACTCTTTCGGGCGGACAGAAAAGGCGGTGCGAGATAGCAGCTGCGCTTATGCATACTCCTGAGGTGCTTTTTCTTGACGAACCCACAACCGGTCTTGACCCTGCAACAAGAAAGAATGTGTGGAAAACAGTGGAAGAGCTGCGCAGCAAAACGGGCATGACGGTCTTTCTAACTACTCATTATATGGAAGAAGCAGCCTGCGCAAATAAGATAGTAATAATCGACAGCGGCAAGATTTGCGCACAGGGTACGCCCTTTCAGCTGAAAGAAAAATACGCCAAGGATACGCTGAGACTTTATACTCAAAAGGACATAAGCGCCGATATATCCGCAAACGAATATGTGAAAACAGACTACGGCTTTATCGTGTATATCGACGATACTATGAAGGCTGTTCCCATACTTGAAAAGGTAAAGAAAAGCATTGACGGCTTTGAGGTGGTAAACGGCAGCATGGACGACGTTTTCTTAAGCGCAACGGGAAAAACTCTCGACAACAATTAAGGGGGACAGACAAATGAATCAGATAGCACAGCTTACATCAAGAAACTTAAAAATATTTCTCCGTGACAAAACAGCGGTGTTCTTTTCGCTTATGTCTATGCTGATAGTAATAATGCTCATGGTAGTTTTTCTTGGGGATATGAACATAAGAAACATTACGGGAATGCTTGAAAACTTCGGAGAGCGCAACGCAGATACCGATAAAAACAACGCCGAGCTTTTGGTGCTTATGTGGACAATAGCCGGAATAATCTCTATTAATGCGGTAACTATCACCCTTTCGGCGATATCCACCATGATAGACGACCGTGCGCAGAACAGGATACAAAGCCTTTACACATCACCTGTCAGCAGGCTTAAAATTGCGCTGGGGTATCTCTGCTCGGCATGGATAGCTTCCGTTATCATCTGCATACTCACAATGGCGGCAGCTGAGGCTTATGCGGTAATACAGGGCGTTGAAGTGCTTTCTATCAAGGCACATATGAAAATCCTGGGAATGATAATCGTAAATTCATTCACCTATGCTTCTGTTATGTATTTTGCTGCGCTGATGGTCAGAAGCGAAAAGGCGTGGTCAAGCCTCGGTACGATAATAGGCACGCTTGTAGGCTTTCTCGGAGCGATATATATTCCCATGGCAGGGCTGCCCGACGGCGTTCAGAGCGTTCTCAAATGCCTGCCCGTACTGCACGGAGCTTCAATGTTCAGAGCGGTGATAACAGAGGATATCCTTGCCGAGACATTCAAGGGTGTTCCCGACAGCGCAGTAGATGAGTTCTGTGAGCAAATGGGCATTACCGTAACAATGGGGGATACCGCAGTAAAAATGGGCTGGCAGCTTGCATTTTTATTAGTTTGTGGTATAATATTTCTTGCGGTAAGCGCAATTATAATGAAATATCGTTCACAGAGCGACAGGTAGGGAAGTGTTATTATCAGAATAATCATAGAAGATATTCCGGATGACCGTGAAGAAGAGATAATCATAAGGTCAAACAACATAGACGAGCGTATACTGAAGCTTATCTATGCCATAAAATCGGGCAGGGACAAGCTGACCTGCTATGAAGAGGGTTCTATAAGACTTATCGAACCAAAGTCGGTATTCTATTTTGAAGCGGTGGACAACAAGGTGTTTGTTTATTGTGAAAGCAAGGTCTTTGAGATAAGACAGAAGCTTTATGAAATAGAACAGCAGTTTGAGAACAGCGATTTTATCCGAGTGTCAAAGTCCGTGATAGTCAATATCGGAAAGATACAAAAGCTTACTCCCACATTCAACAGCCGTTTCGAGGCTTTGCTGAAAAACGGTGAGAAGATAATCATTTCAAGGCAGTATGTGCCTGAGATGAAGAAAAAGCTTGGAATAGGAGGTCAGCCATGAACAACTTAAAAAAGCATATCAAGGACTTTATTGATACTTTTACGAAGATAACCACAGGAATAACAATTGTGTGCGCAATATGCCTTGAAATAAGCAACGCTGACGAATGGAAGGGACTTAATCATGTACTCGTGCAGGTGATTGCCGCAGGAGCTGTGACTGCTCTCATAACTGTCTTGTGTCTGCCCTGTACGCTGGGAGAAAGAGAAGCATAAAAAAGGGAATACATTATAAGATA
>JBJERD010000041.1:0-5067 GCA_051882095.1 Oscillospiraceae bacterium | reverse complement strand
CAGCAAGGGATAGCCCTCAAAGGCAAGATGTGCCCTTATCTGATGAGTCCTGCCCGTTATCAGATCCACTTCAAGCAGCGCAATGTTTTTCGCCCTGTTGCTTTTCAGAACCTTGTACCGTGTTATCATCGTCTTGCTGCCTGCCGTCTGATTTTTTGTTACCCTGACAGTTTTGGTCTGCTCGTTTTTAGTGTGATATGCTTTCAGCTCTGCTTCATCTTGCTGAGGTATTCCTACAGTCACGCAAAGATACTTTTTGTGCAGCTCTCTGTCTTTTATCTTCTGATTAAGCACTCTAAGACTTTCGGCGTTTTTGGCGCATATGACGATTCCGCCTGTGTTGCGGTCTATCCTGTTGCAGAGGGCAGGAGCAAATGAGTGCTCTTTCTGCGGGTCGTATTCACCCTTTTCATAGAGATAATGCTGCACTCTGTTGATAAGCGTGTCATTAGTACCGCTTTCGTCCTCGTGCACCACAAGACCGCATTTTTTATCCAGAAGCATAATATTTTCATCTTCGTAAACAATACTAAGCGAGGTCGGAGCAGACATAAAAGCATATTCATCTTCCTTGCCGCCGTCAAAAAACTCGTCGTTGATGTACATCTGCACCACATCGCCTCTGTTCAGCTTTGTAGATATCTCGCATCTTTTGCCGTTGAGCTTGATGCGCTTTAGCCTGAGATATTTGTACATCAGGTTTTTCGGAAGCAGCGGAACGGATTTTGCTATGAACTTGTCCATTCGCTGTCCTGCATCGTTCTGATTTATGATAAATTCTTTCATCTTCTTTTATCCCATTTATAATTCAGTCTGTCCTGTACGTCTCTGCCTATATATTCATCATATTCCGAAGTATCCGCTCCGTGTTTTTTCAGCAGCGTGAGAATATCTGTCATATCGCAAACGCAATGCCGCTGAGCGCTTATATCCGATTCGCAGTCAAGCGTGTATTCGATCGGCGTATTGTTTTCGGGACGACTAGGATCCGCACCCTGCTCCAACAGCCACTCGATAAAATCAAGCCAGCGCTTCTGCGGCTTTAAAACGCCGTCCTCCTCGTAAAACTCCACGCATTCAATAGCTTGCAGCAGAAGAGTTTTTCCAAGCCTGTCCACGTCGTTGTAATCAATATTTTCATCGGGCAGCATGAATTTTAATTCCTCAATACGCTGCTCCCATATCATATGTGTAAATTCATCAAGAATACAGTTGTACATAATTATCCTCCTATTGTTGCCTTTATTATATTATAGAATAGTTTTGGCATAATTTCAAGTACAAAAATTATTTTGAAAAAGCACTTTACAATTAAAAATAAATAGTGTATAATTAAATTAGAGGGAAACAAAAGTTCGTATCAGATGCAGAAAGGATATTTATGGGAAACTTTAAACTTGTTTCAGACTATAAGCTTGCAGGAGACCAGCCGGAAGCCGTAGATAAGCTTGTAGCAGGAATAAACGCCGGAATGAAGGAGCAGACCCTGCTTGGCGTTACAGGCTCGGGCAAGACCTTTACCATGGCAAACGTTATTGAAAGGGTCAATAAGCCGACGCTTGTACTGGCTCACAATAAAATACTTGCGGCGCAGCTGTGTTCGGAGTTCAAGGAGTTTTTCCCCGAAAACGCAGTGGAGTATTTTGTGTCCTACTATGACTATTATCAGCCTGAGGCATATGTTCCCAGCAAGGACGTTTACATTGAAAAGGATTCGTCTATAAACGATGAGATAGACAAGCTGCGCCATTCGGCTACTACTGCCATAGCCGAAAGGCGTGATGTAATAATCGTTGCCTCCGTTTCATGTATTTATTCTCTGGGAGACCCCGAGGAGTATAAATCCATGGTAGTTTCTGTCCGCAAGGGCATGGAAAAATCAAGAGACAAGCTTGTTGCGGAGCTTGTTGGGATACAGTATGAGCGCAACGATATAAATTTTGTCAGAAACAAGTTCAGAGTCAGAGGCGACGTTGTTGAGATATTTCCCGCAAATTCTACCGATACGGCGATAAGAGTAGAATTTTTCGGCGACGAAATAGACCGCATCTGCGAGATAAACGTCATCACGGGAGAAATACTTTGCTTTCTCAATCACGCTGCGATCTTTCCTGCAAGCCACTATATCGTTGGAAGAGATAAAATGCGTGACGCTATCGAGGAGATAAAAGAAGAGCTTGACGAAAGAATAAAATATTTCAAGGATAACGATATGCTGATAGAAGCTCAGCGAATAGCTCAGCGCACAAATTACGATATCGAAATGCTTGAAGAGATAGGCTTTTGTTCGGGTATCGAAAACTATTCAAGAGTACTTGCAAGACGACCCAAGGGGGCAGTTCCGTTTACGCTCCTTGACTTTATGCCCGATGATTTTCTGCTTATGGTGGATGAGTCTCACGTTTCTCTGCCGCAGGTCAGAGGAATGTTCGCAGGCGACAGAGCAAGAAAGCAGACCCTTGTAGATTACGGTTTCAGACTTCCGTCGGCGCTTGATAACCGACCGCTGACTTTTGACGAGTTTTACAGCCATGTAAATCAGGCGGTGTTCGTTTCTGCAACTCCCGGACCTATCGAAAAGGAAAGGTCAAAGCAGATAGTCGAGCAGCTTATTCGCCCCACAGGTCTGCTTGACCCCGAAATCGAGGTTCGACCCACCGAGGGACAGATAGAAGACCTGCTTTCCGAGATAAATCTGAGAATAGAGCGCAAGGAGAGAGTGCTGGTCACTACGCTTACCAAGAAAATGGCGGAGGATCTTACTTCCTACATGAAAAACTTCGGCGTAGCCGTAAGATATATGCACCACGATATAGATTCGATAGAGCGTATGGAGATAATCAGAGACCTGCGTCTGGGCGAGTTTGACGTGCTTGTGGGAATAAATCTGCTGAGAGAGGGTCTTGACCTGCCCGAGGTCTCGCTTGTTGCTATTCTTGACGCAGATAAAGAAGGCTTCCTGCGTTCCGAAAGCTCGCTTATACAGACCATAGGACGAGCTGCCCGAAATGCAAACGGCAAGGTAATAATGTACGCCGATACGGTCACACGCTCAATGGAGCTTGCCATTACCGAGACAGAGCGCCGCCGTGCATTGCAGCAGCAGTTCAACGAAAAGCACGGAATAGTGCCAAAGACTATCAAAAAGGATATCCGTGACGTTATCGAGATTTCCACCAAGGAAGAAGTAGAGTATTCGGCTAGACAGAAGAACAAGCTTTCAAAGAGAGAGACCGAGGCTCTCATCGACAAGCTCACAAAGCAGATGAAAGAGGCAGCCAAAATGCTTGAATTTGAACACGCCGCTTTCCTGCGTGATAAGATAGCTGAACTCAGGGGAGAGAAGTAATATGAAATATACAAGAAAACTTATAGAGAAAGAATTCAATCAAAAGCAAAGGTTGGAATTTCTTTTCTTTTGGGGACATAATCCTGCATCAGACGGTAGAATAACTAAATCCTGTTTAAGTCAATGGTGGGATTGCAGTTTTGAAATTGACGGAGTTATTTATCGCACTGCCGAGCAGTATATGATGTCACAGAAAGCATTGCTTTTTGGCGATACTGAGATAAACAAAGAAATAATGAAAGCTAAGCATCCAAAACAGATCAAAGCTTTGGGGAGAGAAGTCAGCGGATTTAACGAAGATATCTGGAATGATAATTGCTGCGATATCGTAATACGAGGAAATTATGGGAAGTTTTCGCAAAACGAGGATTTGAAGAATTTCCTTCTAAATACAAATGAGCGTGTGCTTGTGGAGGCAAGTCCTTATGATAGAATATGGGGTATCGGCATGGCAGAGGACGATCCGAGATGCGAGAACCCTGATAGGTGGAACGGAACAAATTATCTTGGATTTTGTCTTATGGAAGTCAGGGATATGCTGAGAGGAGAATAAATACATGAAAAAAGAATTTTTAGTATGTCCCGAAGAGTTCAAAGATGAAAATTTCTATGGCTTTGACTGGCTTGAACATCTTACAGCAATACCTCAGCCGCTGGTTCTTGTGACGGGCTATAAGCAGAACGGTAAAGCCAACGCAACAATGCAGTCATGGTTTTCCTTTTCAAACGACGGCGGATTTTACTGCGTTTTTTCCTATATATGCAAGAATACGCATATGTATGAGGTCGCCGCAAAGTCAAAACAGCTTGTGATAAATTTTCCAACGGCAGATGTGTATAAAAAATGCTATCAGACCATACAGAATAATGATTATGATGCTGACGAGCTTGCTGCTTCGGGTCTGAGCTCAAAGCCTGCCGCAAAGGTCAACGCTCCCATTGCCGACGACTGTCCTCTCAACCTGGAGTGCGAATATGTTTGGGAAAAGGAAATAAACGAAAACAGCGATCATGTAGTTCTGTGCGTCAAAGTGGTGAACGTCCATATAGATGAAAGACTGTATAAAGAGGGGCGTTACGGCGAGAAAGGCTATCTTTATAACATACATTCGCCGCTTGACCCCGAAAGCGGACGGCGTGAAGATACCTCGCTGGGAATAATAAAACATTATATGACCTATGAGGAATTAATGAGTGATAACGGATAAATAAAGGAGAGTAAAAATGCAAAGCAACGAAATAGTAATAAAAGGAGCAAGAGAGCATAATCTGAAAAACGTGGATCTGACTATCCCAAGAGATAAGCTTATCGTCATGACGGGTCTTTCGGGCTCGGGAAAATCCTCTCTTGCATTTGATACCATATTTGCCGACGGTCAGCGCAGATATATGGAATCCCTTTCTTCCTATGCAAGACAGTTTCTCGGTCAGATGGAAAAGCCGGACGTGGACTCTATCACAGGACTTTCCCCCGCAATTTCCATCGACCAGAAAACAACGTCGAAAAACCCACGTTCAACTGTGGGCACGGTAACTGAGATATACGACTATCTGCGTCTGCTTTACGCAAGAATAGGCGTTCCCCATTGCCCGGTGTGCGGAAAGGAAATACGTCAGCAGACTGTTGACCAGATCGTTGACAAGCTTCTGGAGCTTGAGGAGGGACACAGCAGATGAGTACACTGGCAGAAGCAGGTACGATTCAGATGAATACAGTT
>JBJERD010000040.1:0-5070 GCA_051882095.1 Oscillospiraceae bacterium | reverse complement strand
AGTTTTCACATCATATACAGGTACTTTTGACTTTGCATTTCTGCTGTAAGCACAGCTTCCGTCGCCGCCTAGAGTTATGAATATCAACCTGATGTTTTCATATCTTTCCATAAGCTGTTCTGCTGCTTTGTCGTAGTCGGAATGACCAAGAAGAAATTCGATCTCGTTATCCGATATTTTCAGAATATTGCATTTTGACAGACCGTACTCTATTTCAGTTTTTGCATCATCAAGGCTTTTCCAGAGCGGCTCACGAAGATTAGGGTCGAACGATATCAGCACTCCGCTTTCTATTGCCGTATCTATAGCAAATCTTGTGGCTTCACGGACGCCCTCATGGGTTGAGGAAAGAGTTCCGAAGTGAAATATTTTTGAATCTCTTATTATATCGGCATTTACTTCGGATTTTGTCAGCATCATATCTGCACCCGGGTTGCGGATAAAGCTGAATTCTCTTTCACCGCCTGCAAGTGTATGAACAAAAGCAAGAGTAGTCGGAACATTTTTATCAATAACAAGTCCGTCAGTACAAATGCCGACGCTTTTTACGGCTTCGGAAAGCTGCCTGCCGAACATATCGCCGCCGACCTTGCCGATAAAAGCAGTTTTCTTTCCAAGCTTTGAAAGCATTGCAAGCACGTTGCAGGGTGCTCCGCCCGGGTTGGCTTCAA
Source organism: Oscillospiraceae bacterium (assembly GCA_051882095.1). GTDB lineage: Bacteria > Bacillota > Clostridia > Oscillospirales > Ruminococcaceae > FB2012. The sequence continues at coordinate 4,399 of JBJERD010000040.1, read as the reverse complement.
ATAAAGGATTTCCCTGTGGACTTATTCCGTTTTCGGTAAAATCTATCAGTAATTCGCCCAGTGCGGTAACATCAATTTTTTTCATTTCAGTTCACCTCATTCAATCGTATAATCATAGGTTGTCAGATTTCAGGAGCATACAGAGAATGGTCTGCGCCTGTTATTTCATCCGACAATCCATACACAACGCTGCTTAGCACATACTCGCCGTTGTTTACAAATACTTCTATAAGATTGTTGTCAACATAGATCTCCAGGTCATAGCCCTCATTGATAACCGGAGTTTCCGCAGTAAGCCTGAAATTATCCCTGTCACCAAATACAGCCGAGCGGTCGGTGTAAATTCTGTCCTGCTCACGCTTTATGATATATCCTCCGATATTGATGCTTTCGCCATTGTGGAGTGAGGTTTTAACCATAGATCCGCTGCTTTCAGCCTGCGAAAGGGAAGCGATCTTCTTTGTAAAGCTGTTTTTTATGTTCGTGTGAGGTCTGAAATATATGTGGTTATTTTTCACTTCCACAGCTCTCGGAATACACATCATTCCGTTCCATTGGCCGTTTACGGTTTCGGGCATTCTTGCCCATGCTATGATAACACGGTTTCCGTTCTTGTCGGTGGTACTCTGGGGAGCGTAAAGGTCAAGTCCGCAGTCGAAAAGCTGATAGTTTTCAGAAAGCTCCATTTTTCCTGTGCTTTCATCAAATGAGGAAAACATACATACAGGCGCAGAATCATATTCCTTTCCGTCCTTGAAAAATCCCATTGGTGAAAATACGGTTATACCTGTGCCGTTAACTTCAAAATAATCGGGACATTCCCACATCCAGCCGAGATCTTCTTTTTCTGCATAATTAAGATAGATCCAGTTTTCAAGGTCGTTACTCTTATAGAACAGAAGCCGTCCTGTCGAATCGACCGTACTGCCTAAGACCATATACCACGCATCTTTTCCACGCCACACCTTGGGGTCACGGGTATGCCTTTTGGTTCCGATAAATTCCTCATTTATAGGCGGTATAATGGTCTTCTTATCCGAAACGTTATCAAATGTAATGCCGTTATCAGAGGTTATCATAAGCTGTGTCGAAATAAAGTTATCATTCAGACACTGGTTTATGTTCTTCGGGTCTTCCTCTGTATAATTTACACCTGTGTAATACACATACATTTTGCCGCCGTGTTCTACTGCGCTGCCAGAAAAGCAGCCGCTGCGGTCATCGGTCTTTGACGGGTAAAGGGCAATTCCCTTATGTTCCCATGCAACAAGATCGCTGCTTACTGCATGACCCCAGTGCATTCTGCCCCACTGCGTAGAGTAGGGAAAGCACTGATAAAACAAGTGATACTGACCCTTGTACCATATGAAACCATTGGGGTCGTTTATCCAGCAATTCGGTGCTTTTAAATGAATTTTCTGCATAGCGTCCTCCTGTTAAAAAAGAGTTTCTTCTGTCTGCTTGTCGAAGAAATGAATTCTTGAGGGAACAAACACGAAATCAATTGTGTCCCCTGCCTGACTTATCTCGTATTTTGATACTCTTGCAACCGAGGCAGTACCTCCGAAGCTGAAATACAGATTGTTTTCATTTCCCATAACTTCAACGCTGTCTACTGTTGCAGACATTTTATTATCCTTGTAAAGGTCGATGTTCTGCGGATCAAGCTTTATATCCTCGCCTCTGATTCCCAGTATCATTTCGCCCTGTCTGCCGGCAAGTTTTGACTTAACGGAATCAGTAAGCTTGATACTGTTTCCGTTTTCAAATGTAACAGTATCGCCTTTAACATTCACATTGTAGAAATTCATCTGCGGTGAACCGATAAAGCCTGCCACAAATTTATTGGCGGGGTGTTCATAAAGCTCCATAGGCTTGCCCACCTGCTGGATTACGCCGTCTTTCATTATGACAATGCGGTCTGCCATAGTCATTGCTTCTACCTGGTCATGTGTAACGTAAATCGTTGTACTGCCAAGCTGACGGTGAAGCTTGCTTATCTCGCTTCTCATGCTTACTCTGAGCTTTGCGTCAAGATTTGAAAGAGGCTCGTCCATAAGGAAAAGTTTCTGGTTTTTAACAATAGCACGTCCGAGGGCAACTCTCTGTCTCTGGCCGCCGGAAAGATTCTTAGGCTTTCTGTATCTGTATTCGGAAAGTCCCAGAATATCAATTGCCCAATCAACCTTTTTCTTTATCTCATCAGCAGGAACTTTCATATTCTTCAGACCATATGAAATATTCTTTTCAACAGTCATGTGAGGGTAAAGCGCATAGTTCTGGAATACCATCGAGATTCCTCTGTCCCTTGGCAGAACTGTATTCATGCGTTTTCCGTCAATGTAGAAATCTCCGCTTGTTATCTCTTCAAAACCTGCGATCATTCGGAGTGTTGTGGACTTGCCGCAGCCGGAAGGTCCTACAAATGCAATAAATTCGCCCTCTTCTATTGAAAGATTGAAATCGGTAACAGAATTTTTTTCTGCGCCTGCATACTTTTTGCAGACATTTTTCAGTTCGATAAAACTCATAATTTAGCCCTCCTTAGAACCTGTTGATACTACACCCTCCACGATCTGCTTGGAGAAAAGTGAGTAAATGATAATAACCGGAATTGTAATAAGCGTGATAACCGCAAGGGTCTGTCCCATTGTTGTGTTATCGTTTGAGGTAATGGAATTAAGACCGATCTGTGCAGTCAGAAGATCGCTTGATGTGAATACAAGCGACGGCCAGAGGTAATCGTTCCATACGTTAAGGAAAGTAAAAACGCTTACTGTTGCAACAACTGTCTTTGACATAGGCAGAACCATTGTGAAGAAATACTTCACGGGGCTGCAGTGGTCAAGCTGTGCTGCCTCCCACACGTCATCGGGAAGACTCACGAAAACCTGTCTGAAAAGGAAAATGTTAAAAGGATTTACTATCATCGGAAGAACATATCCGAATACGGTATTAAGAAGTCCCATTTTTGAAACAAACATAAAGTTTATCGTGATGATAGTTTCCGTAGGAATTATCATAAGCATCATGATTATTGCCAGCCATCTTTCACGGAACGGGAATTTGATCTTAGCAAGAGCGTAACCTGCAAGTCCGTTTACTATTACTCCCGAAACAATAAGTATTGCAGCATAGAATAAGGTGTTGAGCATATAGCGTATAAAGCTTGTATTGAAGAGAATTGCTTTGTAGTTATCGAAAAATCCTTCTCCCGGAACAGGAGGAATAAATGCGCTTGCCGAGTTCATGTCAGCTGTAATGGCTGCATCAGGCTTAAATGAGTTTGCAAGCATCCATATTACAGGGAACAGGAAAAACAGCGACAGTACAAGCATTACCGCAACAAGAATACCATTAAAGATCTTTTGCTTTTTTGTTTTCATGCTTATCCTCCTTATCCTTAGTAAGAATCGTCTGAATGATAGTAAGTATAACAACAAATACAGTAAAGACAATTGCCATTGCAGACGCCAGACCTATCTCCCAGTTTACGGTACCTGTTTCGTAAATGTCATAAACTATGGTATATGTCGAATGTGAAGGTCCGCCGCCTGTCATTACCATAGGCTGAACTATCATTCTGAATGCGCCGATCGTAACTGTTATAAAGACAAATACGCAAAGGGGTTTTAGCTCCGGAAGCGTAATATCCTTGAATTTGCTCCATGCGCTTGCGTGGTCCATTTCTGCTGCCTCATAAAGGGCAGGGTTTATTGCCTGCAAGCCGCCGAGGAAAATTATCATCTGATAACCGACGCCCTGCCATACGCTCATAAATGCGATCGAGGGGAGCGCCTGATCTGCACCGTAGATGAACGGCTGAGGGTCGATGCCGAAGTTTGAAAGTATCGTATTGAGAATACCCTCAGGGTTGTATATCTGCATCCAGAGGTTCGATACAACTGCAAGGGACATTACAACAGGGATAAAGAATGCGACCTTGAAATAACGCTTGCAGACCGTGACCTTATTGATAAGCAGCGCCAATCCCAACGCTCCGAGAGTCTGTAACGGAACTATGATAAGTACAAATTTTACAGTATTAAAAAATGCTGTTGTGAATAATTCGTCTTTGAAGATCGTACTGAAATTCTCCAGTCCTACAAAATGTGTAAGCTTTGGATTCAGTGCAAAATAATCAGTAAAGCTGTAAATAAGGGTGAGTATCATCGGAATGAACAGAAAAATCGTCATCAGTACCAGTGCCGGTCCGAAAAATGCCATTCCAAGAATAGAATTAGATTTATTTTTCATGTTATCTTGTGTAACGCCTGAGCTTAGCGTTTATCCTTTCTACAGATTTATCCATTTCATCTTCCGCATTTCTGCCGCTCAGAGCCGCGTCCTCAAGAACCTGCTGGAAAGATGTGCTGACCTGCGGATAAACAGGTGTTTT
>JBJERD010000039.1:0-5074 GCA_051882095.1 Oscillospiraceae bacterium | reverse complement strand
AAAGATTTTCAACGCTGTCAAGAGCGATAAGCCTGCCCTCTTTGATTATTGCCGCTCTCGAACAGTATTTCTGTATCTCAGAAAGCACATGAGATGAAAGAAAAATAGTCGCTCCTGCGGCGTGACGTTCGTTAAGTATATTAAAAAACTCCTTTTGCATAAGCGGGTCAAGACCGCTGGTGGGTTCGTCAAGCACGCACAGATCGGGCTTATGCTGCAATGCGCACACAACAGCCACCTTTTTTCTGTTGCCAAGCGAAAGCTCCTCTATCCTTTTTTCGGTGTCAAGCTCCAGCCTTTCGCACAGCCTTACGGCTTCTGCCGAGCAATCCGCTTTGCGCAGCTTTGCCGAAAGAGCTATGACCTCTTTTACTCTCATTCCGTTGTAAAACGCAGCCTCCGAGGGCATATAGCCGACTCTCGCAAGGATCTCCGTCTTATCACGCACAATGTCCTTGCCGAACACTTTTGCTTCTCCCGAGGTTGGGAAAATAAGTCCCAGCAGAGTTCTTATGGTGGTGGATTTTCCTGCGCCGTTTGGTCCGATAAATCCGAAAAATTCTCCCTCGTTCACCGTCAGGTCAAGCTCCGTTATGCCCCTTGCCTTGCCGTAACTTTTGGTAAGCTTTTTTGTTTCTATAACAGCCATATTATCATTCCTTTCCCACCAGCGACTGCTTTTTCTGCGCTTCACCGCCTGCAAATTCGCTGTGAACAGCCTCTACCCTGTCACGGATATCAAGAAAAGCCTCGGCAATGATAGGGTCAAAATCCTGACCGCTGCCCTGCTCGATTATCTCGAAGCACTTGTCAAGAGGCATTGCGTCTCTGTAGCAGCGCTTTTCCGACACGGCGTCGAACATATCGGCGACTGCCATTATTCTTGCGCACAAAGGTATCTCCTTGCGCTTCAAGCCGTCGGGATAGCCCTTGCCGTTCCATTTTTCGTGATGATGACGGGCAACTTCGTAGGCGATGTTGCGATAATCCTCGCTGCCCAGATTTTTAAAGGTCTCACGGATTATCTTTCCGCCTTTTTCTGAATGAAGCTTCATTATCTCAAACTCCTCAGCGGTAAGCTTGCCCGGCTTTTGCAGTATTGCGTCGGGAACGGATATCTTTCCGATATCGTGCATAGGCGCAGCTTTCAGCATATTGTCTATATAATCCTTTGTCAGAGCCTCTTTGTAATAGCCTCTTCTGCAAAGCTCTTCGGCGATAAGCTGAACATACCTGCTGGTGCGCTTGATGTGACCTCCCGTACTGCTGTCACGGTTTTCGATAAGGTTTGCAAAGCTCATTACCGTTTCGCTGTGATATCTTGAAAGCTCCATTAGCGCAGGGTCTTCGGAATTCATATAAACTCCCAGAATAAATATAGTCACGCCGATGCTCGTTATAAGTGTTTCGGGGAATATCATCTGAACTCCCGTTACTCCCACCAGCATGATAACATATGTAACGATGCTTGCTCTCTTGCGGCTTTCAATATAATTCCACCGCTTGAAGATTATCAGAATGGAAAGCAATAAATATACCGCCGCCATTACAAAGCAGGTATAGACCGACATACCCATGGAATAATTGGTCACATTGCCTTTTATGTATTCAAGCGAGCCGATGTTTAATAATACTAATGCGATATTGATCGCAAAGGGGAGCAGAATAAAAAACTTGTTCATTCGCTTCTGCGGATATGTGCCCGTAATGATAAGCATATACAAAAACAGCACAAATATAACCGAATCAAGCGAAGCGAGAAACAGCGCATGAAGAACAAGATTGAGCACAGGGTTTACCGTTTCAAGGTGATTGACAGTATAGGCGGTGGCACCGTCCATAATAACGCTGAATATGCCCAGAAGGATCATCTTGCCGAAAAAAGTGTCTCTTAATCTGAGATGAAAGGCTCTGCGCTCTTTTACAAAAATAAAAGCTATATACAATAAAACAACAAGGCATCCGACCTGAAGTCTGAAATGCTCCATATTAAGATTCCCCCAAATCTTTTTACGAAATAACAAAGCGCCGCTTAGCTGCGTCAGACTTTGTATTGCGGCTGTATGCCCTTATCCGGTTTTCCCGATTTTTGCACACAGGGGCAGACCGTTTATTTTCCGCTTTGAGAATAGCCTATGATATCCTTTATGACCTCGCCTGCGATGATAAGTCCTGCAACAGGCGGCACGAATGCATTGCTGCCGGGAGTCTGACGTCTTGAAGTGCCTTTCAGTTCTTCATCTGCGGCAGGGTTTGAAAAAGGCGTAACCGGCTGCTCCTTTGAATAGACCACCTTCAGCCTTTTGATACCCCTCTTTTTCAGCTCATGCCGCATTACTCTCGCAAGAGGACACACCGACGTTTTGTAGATATCGGCGACCTCAAAGGCTGTAGGGTCGGTCTTGTTCCCTGCGCCCATTGAGCTGATAAGCGGAGTACCGCTCCTATCCGCCTGCACGGCAAGCTCTATCTTTCCCGTAACGCTGTCGATAGCGTCAACTATATGATCATACTGCGAAAAGTCAAACATATGTGATGTTTCGGGCGAATAGAAAACCTTGTGGGTTTGCAGTCTGATATGGGGATTTATCTGCATTATGCGCTCCGCAGCGGCGTCGGTCTTATACTGCCCTACCGTACTCGTCAGCGCATATATCTGTCTGTTGATATTTGAAAGGCACACCACATCGTTGTCTATTATATCAATTGCACCCACTCCGCTGCGCACCAGCGCTTCCACGGTATATCCGCCCACGCCGCCGATGCCGAACACAGCCACTCTTGCCGCAGAAAGCTTGTCCATTGCTTCTCTGCCGAATATCAGCTCGGTTCTGATAAACTGCTCCAAATCAACACTCTCCGTTCTGTTCCGCTTTCCCTTTTGAAGCCCTGACCGTTTCCACAATTATTCTTGCACAGCCCTGATAGCCCAGCTTTCCGCTGTTGAGACACATATCGTAGGACTGCATTGACGACCAGTTCTTGGTGGTGTTTATGTTGTAAAAATCCGCTCTCTTTTTATCGAATCTTTTAAGCACCGACTCAACGTCTTCATAGGCTATTCCGTGAGCCTCCATAGCGTGATTTACTCTGTTTTCATGGCTTGCATATATAAACACGCTAAGCGTAGGCACTACGTTTTTCAGAATATAATCTGCGCATCTTCCCACCATTACGCAGGGACCCTTTTTTGCTATCTCGGTTATTATCTCCGCTTCGGCGGCAAATATTTTCTCAGGCAGATTGAGCTTTCTGTCTATACCCGTTCTCAGCGACAAAGGCGCTTTCAGAGGACTCATTACAGCTTCCTCAAAATTCTTTATCTCCTCGGGCGAAAGACCTATCCTTTCAGCCGCCATCTCCATTATCTCGCTGTCATAGCATTTTACCCCCAGCTCTTTTGCAACAAGCTTTCCTATATCTCTTCCGCCGCTGCAATACTGTCTTTCTATTGTGACTACGCTTATCTTTGCCATACTTTTTTCCTCCCTTGTTGAATATACCTTTTTATATGCCTTAATTATATAGCGCACATAAAAAAATGTCAATTACATTGATATTACAATATTCACATATTTAATTACAAAGCAAACCGCCTGCCGTATCACGCTCACAATTGACTTTCATAGGCGCTTGTGCTATAATTCAATCACAAAACTATGCTTGGAGGGGTATCATGAAAAAGTGGTATGATGAGGAATACGAATTTGAAATTGAGGTAACAGGTTTTCTGCGTGGCGACCGCACCGAGCACTACTGCCGCAACGGTGAGGAGATAGGCGACAAATATACCTGCACCTACGGCTGTCCCGTCAATGCGGACGGACAGGGCATATGCTCAAAGGTGATGACTGTGATGTTCCCCGTAATGGAAGCAGTCAGAAGCGGCGGAGATCTTGAAAACATCGGCGGTGACGGAAAATACAGCAAGACCATAGTCTGCCCCGACGGCTGCGTTATGTTCAGGCTTACGGCGAAAAAGCTTGGCAACGAGAATTTTTTCAAGGGAAAATTCTTTGAATGACAAGCGCCTTTTGATTTTTCCGTTTAATGCGTTGACTTTTTCGCATTTGTGTGATAGAATAAAACTCCGACTCTGTGAAACTGACAAAGGAGGTCACTATGACAAACCCATTAAGCTTTGAACAACTCACAAAAGCCTTTCATGACATTGGAATAACAAGCGGCACAGAGCTTGAAGTACACAGCTCGCTTAGCAGCTTCGGCTACGTTGAGGGCGGTGCGGAAACTGTCATATCCGCACTGAAAGAGGTCTGCGGCAGCGATGGGAGCATTTTCATGCCTGCTCTCAGGTTAAGTCCCGAACTGCCTCTTACGGAAGAAGACAAGAAGCTTGGCATCACCGTAAAGATAAAGGTCCTGCCCGAAAACTGTGAAAGAAGCGCAATGGGTATCATTGCGGACACCTTCCGCAGACAGCCCGACACGGTAACGGGAGAGGGAGTTTTCCGCATATCAGGCTGGGGAAAGAACGCCCAAAAGGCGGCAGAAAGCGGACTTACTCACGTTATTCAAAACGGCGGAATGGCTTTGCTGCTGGGCGTTGATATCTACAAGCTGACGGCAATGCACTATGTTGAGGATATTCTGCCGCAGAAGATAAGCGATATTTTTGCTCCGAGTGCAGAGGTGAACGCAGTTTATCCGCCTGACGAATGGTTTATCGAAACGGGTGCGCCGCCTGTGAAGCCGTGGTACACTATTCAGGATATGGCGTACCAAAAGGGTCTTATCAAGGACGGATACATAGGCAGCTGCAAGTATATGTATTTTAATGTTTGGGACGTTGTGAGCCTTTATCAGCAGGAGCTGAAAAATGACCCTTACAGGCTTTACGGTGTTGAGGATATGAAGTGAATAAAGGGGCTGTTGCACAACAGCTGAAAAAAAGAATTACGGTATACACCGTAGGGGTCGATGCCTGCATCGACCCGTTTTTTCTGCAATTTTTCAGACTGTGCAACAGCCATTTCTTTTTTATAAACAATTTTGAGCACGAAATAAGGGGAAGCCCTCTATCGCAGGGCTTCCCCTCTTTCAAAACAGTCCACCG
>JBJERD010000038.1:0-5088 GCA_051882095.1 Oscillospiraceae bacterium | reverse complement strand
AGGTTTCGTTTGTTCTAAAAATGGGCTGTTGTATATCGACGGGAATAAAAAAATAAACGGGCGGTCAAAGACCGCCCCTGCATTATATGCGTTTTCGCTGTAAAATGTAGGGGCGACCTGAGGTCGCCCGTTTTTTCGGTTTTTGATTGTCAATAGCTTTTCACGCCGTTTTATTTTGTCAGCGCAGCGATAGACTGTTCTATCTTCGCCATTTTTTCCTGTGCCTTTGCAAGCTTTGCCTTTTCGGCTTCGATAAGCTTTTCGGGGGCTTTTGCAAGGAATCCCTGATTACTCAGCTTGCCGCCGAGGAAATCAAGATCCTTCTGAACCGCCTTTTTCTCCTTGTTAAGACGTGCAAGCTCCTTTTCGGTGTCTACGATATCCGAAAGAGGAATGAAAATTCTTGCGGCGTCGGTTACTACCGTAACGCTGTCGGGGATATCCCACTTGTCGGCGATATCAACCTCGGAAGCGGAAGCAAGGCGCTCAAAGAACATTCTGCCTGCCTCAAATACATCGGCGTATGCGGTCTCGATATAAACCTTTGCCTTTACCGACGGCGGTACGTTCATGTCGCTTCTTGTAGCTCTTATGCCCTTGATAGCTGTGATTATCTTCTCAAACTTAGCCTCGTCCTCGGCAAAGTCAAGTGTCTCGTCATAAACGGGAAAGTCGCTTACTATGATAGCCGAACCGTCGTTTACAAGGGCCTGCCATATCTCTTCGGTGATGTAAGGCATAAACGGATGCAGCAGCTTGAGCATACCCTTCATTACCCATACAAGAACAGTCTGAGCGGTAAGCGCAGTATCTCCGCCTGCTGTGATCCTTGGCTTTGTCAGCTCGATATACCAGTCGCAGTAAACGTCCCAGATAAAGTCGTAAAGCTTCTGAACCGCAACGCCAAGCTCGAATGCTTCAAGGTTCTGATTTATCTCCTTAGCAAGAGTGTTGAACTTGGAAACTATCCACTTGTCCTCAACGTTAAGATTTTCGGGAAGCTTGTCTGCCTTGAAGCCGTCGGGAAGATTCATCATGATAAATCTTGCGGCGTTCCATACCTTGTTTGCAAAGTTTCTTGAAGCCTTTACCTTTTCTTCAATGAAACGCATATCGTTTCCCGGAGCGTTTCCTGTTGCAAGCATAAATCTGAGTGCGTCTGCGCCGTACTGGTCGATTATCTCCAGCGGGTCGATTCCGTTGCCAAGAGATTTTGACATCTTTCTGCCCTGAGAATCTCTTACAAGTCCGTGTATAAGAACTGTATCAAAAGGTACCTTGCCTGTACATTCTATTCCCGAGAACATCATTCTCATTACCCAGAAAGGAATGATATCATAGCCTGTTACAAGCGTGTTTGTGGGATAGAAATATTTGAAGTCCTCTGAGTTTTCATCGGGCCAGCCCAGAGTTGAGAAGGGCCACAGCGCAGATGAGAACCATGTGTCAAGGGTATCGGGATCCTGTCTCATAGGCTTGCCGCACTTGGGGCATACTGCCGAGCTTTCCTTTGTTACAACCATTTCACCGCAGTCGTCGCAGTAGAACGCTGGAATCTGATGTCCCCACCAGATCTGACGTGAGATACACCAGTCTCTGATGTTTTCAAGCCAGTGGAAATAGATCTTCTCAAAACGCTCGGGAACGAACTTTGTTTCGCCGTTCTTTACAGCGTCGATAGCAGGCTGAGCAAGGGGCTTCATTTTAACGAACCACTGAGTTGATACCTTTGGCTCGACTGTTGTGCCGCAGCGGTAGCAGGTACCAACGTTGTGCTGATGCTCCTCCACCTTAACAAGGAATCCGCCCTTTTCAAGGTCCTCAACTATCTTCTTTCTTGCTTCGTATCTGTCCATGCCTGCATAGTCGGGATAATCGTCAACTATCTTAGCGTCGTCGGTCATTACGTTTATTACTTCAAGGTCATGTCTCTTGCCTACCTCAAAGTCGTTAGGGTCGTGAGCCGGAGTGATCTTAACAACACCCGTACCAAAATCCATTTCAACATAATCGTCGGCTACAACCGGTATCTCTCTTCCCACCAGCGGCAGGATAAGTGTTTTTCCTACTATATCCTTGTATCTTTCATCGTTTGGGTTAACTGCAACGGCAGTATCGCCCAGCAGAGTTTCGGGACGTGTTGTGGCAAGCTCTACATAGCCTGAACCGTCCTTCAGCGGATATCTCAGATGCCAGAAATGTCCTGCCTGATCCTCAAAGGTGACCTCTGCGTCTGAAAGTGATGTCTTGCAGTGAGGACACCAGTTTATCATTCTCTCGCCTCTGTAGATAAGACCCTTGTTATAGTACTTTACAAAGACCTCTTTTACAGCCTTTGAGCAGCCCTCGTCCATAGTGAAGCGTTCTCTCTCCCAGTCGCAGGAGGAACCGAGCTTTTTCAGCTGTTCAACGATACGTCCGCCGTACTGCTCTTTCCAAGCCCATGCTCTTTCCATAAAGCCGTCTCTGCCAAGGTCTTCTTTGGTGATACCCTCCTTGCGCATAGCCTCAACTATCTTAGCTTCGGTAGCGATAGCGGCATGGTCTGTACCCGGCAGCCACAAAGCGGAATAGCCGCTCATTCTCTTCCAGCGGATAAGAATATCCTGCAAGGTCTCGTCAAGTGCGTGACCCATGTGCAGCTGACCCGTTACATTTGGGGGCGGAATTACAATAGTATAAGGTTTTTTCTGCGAATCTCTCTCGGCATGGAAGTAGTTGTTATCCTGCCAGAACTTATAGATCTTATCCTCTACCTGCGAGGGTTCATAAAGCTTTGAAAGCTCTTTTTTCATATATATCTTTCCTTTCATTTTTTAATGGTGTGCGGTTTGTTGGTAAGTAAGACTCGCACGCCGGGGAAAATTTCAAAGCAAGATATAGGATCAATAATATTCATAAGAACAGTCCTTTCCTGAAATTTTCATCAAATTATATTATCTCATATTTCGCCCCGAAAGTCAATAGTTTAAATGTTAAGGCATAAATATAGCAGGGAGAAGCAGTGTTCTGTTTTGGCGGATATGCTGCCGTTATATTACTTTTGCCGAAAATGTACAAAAAATAAGCCGCAGAATAGTTGATTTCTACAAAAATATAATAATGTGTTGACAAACAATATTATACGACGTATAATATAGTCGATGAAATAATATCATAAAACTTATAACAGCGGCGCATGACAATAAATGCGCCGACCTGCAGAACAGACAGCAGGGACGGCATATATGCAGTCCTGCGGAAAATAGGCAGAAAGGAGTATGCGGAATGAGTTTTCCAATAAGCGCCGGGCTGCTTGACGCAATGGTGCTTTCGGTGGTGGATATGGGAGACACCTACGGTTACGAGATAACCCAGTATATACGCAGCGCTGTGGACGTTTCGGAGTCAACGCTTTATCCTGTGCTTCGGCGGCTTCAGAAGGGCGATATGCTTGAGACCTACGACCGTGAGTATATGGGCAGGAACAGGCGGTATTATCACGTCACAGACAAAGGCAAGACAGCTCTTAGGTGTTATCGCAGCGACTGGCAGGAGCACAAGGCTAAGGTAGACGGCATACTGATGAATAATAAGGGGGAAAAGATATGAAAAGAGAAGAATTCCTCAGCGAATTAAGGCGGCGGCTTGACCGTCTGCCGCAGGAGGAGCTTGAAAACGTTCTGGATTATTACGATGAGATATTTCTGGACGCAGGAGCTGAAAATGAGGAGCAGACGGCTGCAAATCTAGGGAGCATTGATGATATAGTCCGTCAGATATATGTTGAGAACGGCATTTCGCCCGACGGCAGACCCCAATTCGTCATGGGCGACGCTATAGACAACAGAAACGCACAGAATACCAACACAGAGCAGAGCGGCGGTTATCGCCGGGCAAATGTGGGGGATAACATAATGTCGCTGCTGGGAAAGATAGCAATTGCTATAGTACTTTTCCCTATATGGTTTCCGCTTTTGGTAGTGGGGATTGTTCTTTCACTTGTTTTTTCGCTGGTGGGAATAATACTTGATTTTGTTCTTGGTATCGTGGGAGTATCTTTCCTTGTGGTAGGAATAATCACCATATTCACAGTTCCGCCGCTGGGACTTGTGATGACAGGCGCAGGACTTATTATGACAGGTATTTTTGCACTTATAGCCGTTCCCGTATGCAAGGGCGCATGGAGAGGTCTTGTAAGACTTTGCAACGGCTTTGCGGAAAAATTCCACGGATTATTCTTTAAAAAGGGGGCGGCGTAAATGGACGATATGAAGCCAAAGCGTTTTCCTGCGGGAGCGTTGCTTCTTATACTTGGCGTGATAGTTCTTATCATCGGTATAGTTGCATGGAATGTAATGGGAACCGAAAAGTTTGTAACTGTTGTGGATATAAGCGAGAGCTATGACGCTTCTCAGGTGAGCAAGCTTAACATTGATCTTGGCGTAGGAATAACAAAGATAGAAAGCTGCGACGGTACGCAGATAAGAGTTGAAGGCAGAAACATTCCCGAAGAGGCTTATATTTTTGAGTGTTCGGGAGACACTTTCAGTCTGAAATACAAACAGCACAAGTGGTATGAATGGTATAAGCAGCCCTTTGGTTTTTACTACAACAACGCCGACGATGAAATGGAGCTTACGGTATATATTCCTAGGAAGGAATATGATAAGCTGACTCTTCAGGGCGGAGTTGGTGAATATACTGTAAAAGGCATAAGCTGCAAGGAGGCTGATTGTGATTTCGGCGTAGGCGAGGGAACATTGGAAGACCTGACGGTATCGGGTAAAACGGATATAGATACAGGCGTAGGACAGCTTAAAATGGTCAACTGCACCCTTGGGTATGTTGATATCGACTGCGGCGTAGGAGAGATAGATTTCAGCGGCAGAATAAGCGACGGACTTGACGTTGACGGCGGCGTAGGCGAATGTACCTTTGAAATAGACGGCTATCGTGCCCAGTACAAAATAGACACCGACAGCGGAGTAGGAGATGTTTCCATAAAGGGCAGCGACACAGTACCCGAAGGTATAAGCGGAACTATTCCCGTTAAGGTGGACTGCGGAGTAGGAGAAATAAACTTTATATTCAATTAGAAAGGGAGAT
>JBJERD010000037.1:0-5135 GCA_051882095.1 Oscillospiraceae bacterium | reverse complement strand
ATCTGACGGTTTACTTCATAATCAATTCCTCTTACTGCGGCTGAAAAGCTATTTACGTTCTTCATTTCCGAACGAGTACCAAACGGTTCGCCGGGCTTGTGAACTGAAACGTTAACGTCGCATCTGATTGAGCCCTGTTCCATTTTACAGTCGCAGATATCAAGATACTGCAAAATTGATTTCAGTGTTTCAAGATACGCCTTAGCTTCAGCAGAGCTTCTCATGTCGGGTTCCGAAACTATCTCGATAAGTGGAACTCCGCAGCGGTTAAGATCGACCAGAGAACAGCCGTCAAATTTATCTGAGTGAAGAAGCTTTCCTGCGTCCTCCTCGATATGGATACGGGTAATTCCTATTCTGCGCTCTTCGCCGTCTACAAGTATATCAACAAATCCGTTTTCACATAGAGGCACTTCTGCCTGAGAGATCTGATAAGCCTTGGGCAGGTCAGGATAGAAATAATTCTTTCTGTCCTGCTTGCAAACCCTGTTTATAGAGCAGTTCAACGCATGACCCATTTTTATTGCATAATCAACAACCGTTTCATTCAGCGTAGGCAGCGTACCCGGCATACCCATGCATATGGGGCAAACCTGGGAATTCACTTCAAGACCAAACTGATTTTTGCAGTCACAGTATATTTTTGACTCGGTATTAAGCTCAGCATGAGTTTCAAGACCGATAACAACCTCATAACCTTTTACCATTTCTAAGACTCCTTTCTATTAAAGCTTTGGCATAACAAATCCGCCCGAAAGCTGTTCATAAGCATATGCGGTATTAAGCAGCTTCTGTTCTGTAAATTTGTCGCCTATAAGCTGAAGTCCTATCGGCAGATTTTTACTGTCCATTCCGCATGGTACGGAGATTGCGGGTAGTCCTGCGATATTTACGGTAACGGTACAAATATCCGTAGCGTACATCTTTAACGGATCGTCTGTGTTTTCACCGATCTTGAAAGCTGTTGTAGGAACAGTAGGAGTTGCAATAACGTCAACATCGGCAAAAGCTGATGAAAATTCAGCAGAAATTCTTCTCTGCAAAAGCTTTGCTTTCTTGTAATATGCGTCATAGAAGCCTGAACTAAGCACGAAAGTTCCAAGCATTATTCTTCTCTTGACTTCGTCACCGAAGCCTTCGGAACGTGTCTGCTCGTACATATCAATAAGTCCGTCGTAGTTTTCAGCTCTATAGCCGTATCTTACTCCGTCAAATCTTGCAAGATTTGAAGAAGCCTCGGCTGATGAGATAATATAGTAAGAAGACAAAGCATAATCTGTGGACGGCAGAGAGATTTCTTTTACAACTGCACCTTTGGCTTCCAGCTCTTGTACGGCAGCCATAATCTTAGTTTTTACTTCGTCATCTATTCCCTTTCCGAAATATTCTTTGGGAAGACCTATCTTCAATCCCTGAACATTGCTGTCAAGACCGGCTGCGAGATCGGTATACTCTCTGTAAGCCGAAGTAGCGTCCATTTTGTCGTGACCGTTTATAACAGACTGGAGCATTGCAACGTCCTTTACGGTTCTTCCGATTGGTCCTATCTGGTCAAGAGAAGAAGCAAAAGCGACAAGTCCGTAACGGGAAACTGCTCCGTAAGTAGGTTTAAGTCCGACTACACCGCAATAAGAAGCAGGCTGACGAATAGAGCCGCCTGTATCAGAGCCAAGTGACAGGATAGCCTCGCAAGCTGCTACAGCAGCAGCAGAACCGCCCGAAGAACCGCCCGGTATTCTTTCAAGGTCATGCGGATTGTGAGTAGGCTTAAAATACGAATTTTCGGTTGAAGAACCCATAGCAAACTCGTCCATGTTAAGCTTTCCTGTAACGACCATATCGGCCTCATTGACCTTGTTCATTACAGAAGCGTTAAATGGCGGAACGTAATTTCCAAGCATTTTAGAGGAACAGGTAGTTCTGAGTCCTTTAGTAGATATGTTGTCCTTGATTCCGACAGGGATACCAGCCAATGCTGAAAGCTCAGCGCCTTCGGCACGTTTGTTATCAACAGCCTCGGCAGCCTTCAAAGCATTTTCTTCGTCCAAAGTTACATAAGCGTCAACCTTAGATTCAACATCTTTAATTCTGCCGAAAACTGATTTTGTAAGCTCCACCGAGCTTATTTCCTTGTTTTTAAGCATCTGAGAAAGCTCAGACGCACTTCTTTCATAAAGTTCCAATATTAACACTCCTTATTCAACAGTTTTAGGTACGACCAGACATCCTGCCTTAACCTGCGGAGCGTTTGCCATAAGCTCCTGTCTTGTATATTTGTCGGTAACAGCCTTGTCTTCTCTTAAAATCATAGGATTATTTTCATCAAGAACCAGTTCGTCGTCAATGTCGGGAAGGTTTTCAACCATGTTGACGATGTTCTGCATTTCTCCCTCAAACTTTGAAAGCTCGTCGTCAGAAATTTTAAGACGTGCCAGCTTTGCAATATGCTTGATGTCAATGTTCATTTGTACTTCCTCCTTATATACTGCCCTGCTGATATGTCAACAGGAAAATTGTCAATGTTATTTTATCATGTCCATAAACTGCTCTTCGGTGATGACCGGAATACCCAGCTGATTAGCTTTATCAAGCTTGCTGCCTGCTTCTTCTCCTGCCAGAACATAGGAAGTTTTTTTAGAGACCGAGCCGCTTGCTTTTCCGCCGTATTTCTCGATTATCTCCTTTGTTTCATTTCGTTTGAGCGTAGGCAGCGTTCCCGTAAGAACAAAGGTCATGCCCTCAAATCTGTTATCAATCTGAACCTTTTCATATTTGGTGTTAACGCCAAGTTGCTGCAATGCGGAAATAAGCTCTGACATATGCGGTTCTTTCAGTTCTCTGACAACACTCTCAGCCATTATTTCACCAAAGCCCTCGATAGAAGCAATATCTTCGGCAGATGCTTTCATAATGTTTTCAAGGTCGCCGAATTTGTCGCATAAAAGCTTTGCGCTTGCCTGACCGATATTTCTTATTCCAAGACCGAAAACCAATCTGTCTAAAGAATTTGATTTTGAATTTTCGATAGCGGTTATCAGGTTATTTGCAGATTTTTCTTTGAAGTTGTCCAGTTTAAGCAGATCTTCCTCTGTAAGTAGATACAAATCGGCAACAGACTTGATAAGCCCCGAATCAAGCAAAGCCTCCACTATAGCAGGGCCAAGCCCGTCAATATTCATTGCTCCCTTTGAAGCAAAATGAACTATGCTTCTGAATATCTGCGCAGGGCAATTCACATTGGGACATCTTATAGCTGCTTCTTCATCGGACTTAACAACTTGCGTACCGCATACGGGACAAAATTCGGGAAGATTAAATGCGCCGTCGGCTCGCTTTTCCGCAACAGCCACAACTTCGGGAATGATATCACCGGCTTTTCGCACGGTAATAATATCTCCCACAGAAACATTTTTTTCGTTGATGAAATCCTGATTATGAAGAGTAGCTCGTGAAACGCTCGTTCCTGCAAGGAAAATAGGCTCGAAAACCGCTACAGGAGTAATAGCTCCCGTTCTTCCCACATTAAGCTCGATATCCAGTAAAGCCGTCTGCTTTTCCTCAGGCGGGAATTTATAAGCTACCGCCCATTTAGGCGTTTTGGCAGTCGAACCAAGAACATCTCTCTGGGCAAAGCTGTCTACCTTTATCACAACTCCGTCGATATCAAAAGGCAGGTCAAAACGCTTTTCGCCAATAGTTTCAATGCATTTTTTTATCTCGTCAAAGGTCTCGGTCAAAGTATAATCGGGAACGGTTTTAAAACCAAGAGACTTTATATAATCAAGTGACTGCTTGTGAGATGTAAGCTCCTTGCCCTCAATACGCTGAATGTTGAAGCAGAAAACGTCAAGTCTTCGTTTAGCCGTAATTTTGGGATCTTTCTGTCTCAGTGAACCGGCAGCGGCGTTTCTGGGATTTTTAAAGGGCTGCTCGTCATTCTCTTCCTGCTGCTTGACTAAATCAAAAAAGACATTTTTAGGCATATATACCTCGCCTCTAACCTCTAGCAGTGGAAGCTTATCTGAAATGCTCATAGGTACAGACATAACGGTTTTTAAATTCTGAGTGACATTCTCACCCACAAAACCGTCTCCTCTTGTGGAACCGATATAGAATTCACCGTCGTGGTATTCCAGAGAAACCGACAAGCCGTCGATTTTAGGCTCTACCACAAACTTCGGAGCTTCCACCGTTTGCTTAACGGTGTTTACAAACTGCTCAACTTCGACAAATGAAAACACATCTTGAATAGAACCCATCTGTACTGCGTGGCTTACTTTTTCAAATATAGAAACGGCTTCGCCGCCCACACGCTGAGTAGGAGAATCACGGCGAATAAGCTGCGGAAAGTCAGCTTCAAGCTGCTTCAGCTCATTCTGAAGCATATCATATTCATAGTCTGATATTTCATTCCTGTTTTCAACATAATAAAGTCTGCTGTGATAATTAAGCAATTCAACCAGTTGGTCTATCCTTGCTTTAGCTTCATTAAGATCCATATCATACACCATTCCGAAATCTACAAAATATAAAATTATTATATCATAAAAGCCGCCGAATTACAAGTATTTTTTATCATTTTCCTATCGTTTTCAGATGAATGATAATTACTGATGCAAAGCAAAGCTTTCGGTTATGATTTAATCATTTTTAAGATAAACTTCGGGAACTTTTCCGACAATGACAGTTTCACATATCAAGTACTCATTGCAGACTGTAATATCCGTTGAGTGAAGCGGTAAAATAGCCGAAATTTCGGCAGTTACAACTACGCTGATACGGTGCTTTGTCTGATTTACACCGGCAGAAGTAAATTCGCTGATTATTTCCGTATCAACAGCTCCCACCTGATGAAGCTTTAATGTTACGTCAGAACCTCTGCCGCTGAAAAAAGTGATCCCCGAAAGAGTTCCCAAAGGTACAGAGAGTTCCTTGTCGTCAATTTCGGATAATGCGTCGTTTATTGAAGTTTTGATGTTGTTTTGCAGTTGATTTACAGCCTGTGTATTAATCTGAACCGATGTGATATTGCCGTCTGGATCCCGTAAGATATCTATGTAATCATCATCGGTATTTTCGAGTTGCCGATCAACAGCCTGCGTTATAACTTCTGTGGCTGTTTCCCTGCCCTTATA
>JBJERD010000036.1:0-5171 GCA_051882095.1 Oscillospiraceae bacterium | reverse complement strand
AACATCGTTCCTAACTCAACAGGTGCTGCAAAGGCTATCGGTCTTGTAATTCCTGAGCTGAACGGCAAGCTTATCGGTTCTGCACAGAGAGTTCCTGTTCCTACAGGTTCTACAACAATCCTTACAGCTGTTGTTAAGGGTGCTGACGTAACTGTTGACGGAATCAACGCTGCTATGAAGGCTGCTGCTTCTGAGTCCTTCGGCTACAACACTGATCCTATCGTTTCTTCCGACGTTATCGGTATGAAGTACGGTTCACTGTTTGATGCTACTCAGACAATGGTTTCCAAGATCGCTGACGATCTCTATGAGGTTCAGGTAGTTTCTTGGTACGACAACGAGAATTCTTACACATCACAGATGGTAAGAACTATCAAGTACTTTGCTGAGCTTGCTTAATTCTTATTGAATATTAAAAGCCGTCCGTTTGGACGGCTTTTTTTGTGAGCAGCTTCCTGTTGAGTGGTCTGCAAATAATTGAATGTATTGACAAACAGCAAAAATGATGTTATTATAACATTGAAAATACATTTATATCGGTTATGGCTTGCAGAGCTGCGAGAACAGTTTTTTTAAGTGATGATATAAGTATAAATGTGTAACTTCCGCCGCAGAAAATGCGGCTTTTCAGTTGCAGAAAGCTGAAAACTTGTTCGGAGGTATTGTATATGAAGATAATAAACAATGAATCGCTCAGCGGATATACTACTTTTCATATGGGCGGAAACTGCAAGAATATCTATTTTCCCGAAAGCAAGGAAGAACTTATTGAACTGGCATCAAAAAAAACCGATTGCCGATTTATAGGCGGTGGCTCAAATCTTTTGATAAATGACAGCTGCGAATTTGACGATGTGGTATGCCTTCGTGAGTTTTCTGACGAGCTTTATGTTGACAGCAATGGCAACGTTGCAGCTTCTGCTGCTGTAAGACTACAGGCTCTTATCAATTTTATCAATGAAAACGGCATGGGCGGAATTGAATATCTGTTTTCAGTTCCGGGACTTGTGGGCGGAGCAATATATATGAACGCAGGCAGAGGAAAGTCTTTCAACTGTGCGATTTCCGATTACATTATTTCTGTAGAGGCTATGTGCGTTAAGGACAACGCTTTCGGAAAAAGAGGAGATATCGTTCGTATGTCAAAAGAGGACTGCGGATTCTCTTACCGCAGCTCGGTTTTTCATAATAATGAATTTCTGATCCTTTCGGCTGTTTTCAGTTTCCCCGAAATGGCAAAGGAGGAGTCTGAAAAACGCAGACGTGAAAGGCTTGAACTTTGCAGACAGAAGCAGGATAACTCAGCTTCTAATTTCGGTTCGGTGTTCTGTGAATCAGATCCCAGGATCATGTCGCTGGTAAAAAAGCTTCAGCTTGGAAAAAAGAACGGTATCCATTTTTCAGGCAAGACCAACAACTGGCTTCTAAATCCGGAAGGAAAGAATGCTGAAAAGGGAAGCTTTGATAAGACGGTTGCTCTTATCGAAAGAGTCAAGAAAATGCACAAGTTGTTGGGAAAGAAATGCAAAGAGGAAGTCGTGATCTGGAAATAAGAATTCAGCTTTCATTGAAAATCTCCACCAGCGCATTGCCGATAAGCTCTCCCGAATATTTCGCCTGGTCGAGGGAGTTGCCGTGGCTGCCTACTTCGATAAGCAAAGAGCCTGTGGTCAGATCCTGATTGTAAAAACGGTAGTCGAAAAGTATCGGTCGGGTCAGTCCGCTGTACATGGTCTCGCAGGTGGATTGCAGCAGCGAGGCAAATCTGAAATTGTAAAGATAATCGGGCATTCCCATAGTTCCGTCGTCGCAGCCTGAGATTATCATTATCTGAGCGGCGTTCTTGCCGTCAATTTGGGTTATCGGCGCAAGACGTGTGCCGTCCTCACGCTCGATGCCGTCACGGTGAATGTCCAGCGCAATTTTTATGGATGGATATTCTTTCAGAATCTCCTGCACGGTGGCTCTGCTTGAATCGTAAGAGCCGTTGTAGCTGGGGTAATCATGCACAAGAGTATCGTGTATGTAGGGAATCCCTGCGGCGTCAAGCTGCTTGCATATCTCGTCACCCACGGCGATTATGCTTTTCTGCGGGTCGGTGGTCTTGCAGGTGAAAGAGCTGTCGTAATAATCCCGCTCGTAAGGCTCAAAGCTTTCGGTGGCATGAGTGTGATAAATAAGGATCTGCGGTTGGTCGGAGTTTTTGTCCGGCGTAAACGCAGGTTCTTTTTTGCTTTCGGCATATAGAAGCTCGTTTGAAAGCTCCGTGCAGTTGCGCACCTGACCGCCGTTATCAAGGTCAAAATATTGCTCGCCTGAGTATTCGCCGTAATGATAGTTTTCGATAACGCCGTCGTGATTTTCCATTTCTTCGGGATAGGGAATTGCTCCAAGCACCTCTGCAGAGGGCTTCGGCACGGGTATTTCATTATTTTCGCTTGGTATCTCCAGCTCCTGAGGAGCCATGTCAATATCCCATGCGCTGCGGCGTACTGCCGATACCGGCTCGAATACAGCGGAGCTTTCCGCCGCCGAGGAGCTTTCGCCACGAAATGCAAAGGTGTCGAAATCCCCCATGACCAGTCCGGCTGAACTTGAAGCTACAGTCATCAGGTAGGGCGCAGCCTTTGAATAGCCCCATATTCCCACAGGGATAATAAACACAGCAAGAATAACGCACAGCGATCTTATGCAAACGGATCTTAAATTCATACGACCTGTCCTTTCACAATTCTTTGGTATATAAATATGCTTTTGCACAAAAATCTATGTCAAGCGGTGCGCTGACGGCATATAATACAAATGACAAAGAAAGATTTTCCGAAAGGAGGGAAGTCCGTGGCAGGCGGCTGCCCATATGGACTTGAAAATGGATTATTTAATGCTTGTGGATAGGTTTACGGCTGTGCCCCAAGAGCTGGAAAGAGGTCTTGTTCTAGAAAAGATTCAGGATAAGCTTTTGGAAAGTCAGGCGTGCAGACAGTGCAGAGCTCTGATAGAGGCGGCGAAGAAGGACGGAGTTGAAATAAAAGTGCTGTCTGCATACAGAAGCTGCGATTATCAGCAGGCTCTGTGGGAAAAAAGCGTTTCGCAGCTGATAGGTGAAGGACTTGATTATCCGCAGGCTGTGGAAGAGGTGGGAAAAACGCTGGCGAAAGCAGGTCACAGCGAGCATAACTGCGGTCTGGCGGTGGACTTTTCCACACCGCAGGCAGAGGATACGGAGGATGGTTTTTATTCCACAAGGCAGGGGAAATGGCTTTGCCGAAACGCACACAGATATGGGTTTATCCTCAGATATCCCAGAATGAAGGAGCATATCACGGGCTTTAGCTACGAGCCGTGGCATTACCGCTATGTAGGCAGCGAGGCGGCTGAGATCATCAGACAAAGCGGCTTGTGTTTAGAGGAGTTTCTGCATTTTTATTCTGAAAAATACATTTGACAGGACGGATAAAATATAGTATAATAAAGGCAGCAGAATAACGGCGGCATCGGCGGCGGAAGTTTTGGGTGCTGCGGCAAAAAAGAAAGGATGAAACAAATGGCAAACTATTCGCAGAAAAAATCGTTCTGGGCGTTGATGGGAACGCTGCTTCTGGTCATCATATCGACTGCGCTTTTTGTGTACAAATATCTTGACGATAAGGCGTACAATGAAAAGTGGAAAGATTATGACGAGTGCGGTATACAGTAAATTATAAGACGGAGTGCAGAAAATGCGCTCCGTTTATTTTTTTAAAGCATCAAAAATTAAAGCGCAGGCTCAAGCCCTGCGATAGAGGGCTTCCCTTTACTCTGCGCATGAATAGGTTTTTTTGACAGAACGGAAGGAGTGCAAAAAAAGAGAAACTGCACATGGCAGCTTCTCTTTTTTTAAGGAAAGTATGAAAAAGAAATAATTTCGTGTATTCAAAAATTATTCGTCAACTTCCTCAACAGGCTCTTCAACCTTGTCAAGGTCAGCTTCTACATCGTCGGTAGGAACAACTTCTTCGCCTTCAGCCTTCTCTTCCTCAGCGTCTGTCTCCTCTTCGGCAGCGCAGTCGTCGCAGTCGCAGCAGCAGTCGTCGAAATCGTCGTCCAGCTCTTCGTAGTCATAATCCTCAAGCTCTTTACGCTTTTTCAATGCAAAAATAGCAGCAGCACCGGCAGCAACAGCTCCGAGAGCAGCAAAAATTTTCAATCCGTTACCCATTTAAAACACTCCTTTTATTTTCTTACACTAATATAATGTCAAAAACAGCAAGCTTTGCGCCTGCTTTCTCATATCAGATTAGTATTATTATATCACGAGTGAAAAAAATAATCAAGCATTTTTCAAAAAAACAGAAAATCAAAGAGATTTTTTGTGCATTTATAACAAAAATCAAGGCGTATAATTTACATATTGCCTGTGAGAGACATAATGATACTGATTGCGGCTATCGGCGCAGTTTCGCAGCGCAGGATACGTTTTCCAAGTCCTGTGAGGATAATTCCGTTTTCAGCGGCAAAGTCGGCTTCCCACTGTTCAAAACCGCCCTCGCTGCCGATGAGAAGCCCTATGCTTTTCGCACCCGACAGAATCTCGGCAGACAGGCTTTCGCCGCCTTTTTCATAGCACATGAAAGAGCGGTCCGAAAGCTTCATGCGCTCTAAGCAGCCTTTGAACGATAGAGCCTCGCCGATTGCGGGTATAGTTCCTCTGCCGCTTTGCTTTGCGGCTTCCAGAGCTATCTTCTGCCAGCGCTGCCGCTTCTTTTCGAGACTTTTTTCATCGGGACGTGAAACGCATCGCTCGGTGAGCACGGGAACGATCTCAGCTGCG
Organism: Oscillospiraceae bacterium; assembly: GCA_051882095.1. Classification (GTDB taxonomy): domain Bacteria; phylum Bacillota; class Clostridia; order Oscillospirales; family Ruminococcaceae; genus FB2012. The sequence goes on along the minus strand of JBJERD010000036.1, from coordinate 361 downwards.
CCAAGCTCAACGGCTTTCTGTACTATCAGCTCCATTTTGTCCGATTTTGGCATTGCCTGAAAAAGCGTCAGCTTTATGTCCGGTTCTGTCTGAGAGGGTTCGGAAGAAATGATCTCGCATACAACTCTGCTGTCGGATATTGACAGTATTTTCGCATCGTAATCGGTACCGTTGAAGCAAAGCGTGATGCCATCGCCAAGCTTCATTCGCAGACTTCTTCCTATGTGAACTGCGTCAGCACCTGTAATTGCAGCGTTTGCGCCCTCGGGGCGGTCTATAAAAAATCTGGGCATGATAAGTCCTCCGTGTATTTTTCCATGTGAAAACAGTATAACACATCTTAAAAAAAAGTTCAATAAAT
>JBJERD010000035.1:0-5176 GCA_051882095.1 Oscillospiraceae bacterium | reverse complement strand
CAAATGAAATTCTTGAAGGCTTTAGGGACAGGTTTTTTGGCAGACATTGCCGAAACATTTATATGTGTTATCATTATGATTGCGTGTCTGTTGCTTGATGCATCATGGCTTTCATTAATAATAAGCTTTTTTGCCGCTCCGGCTTTGATAATTGCGTTATACTTTCATTATCGGAGCAAGTCTGAAAGCAATTCTTATTATTGGCTGAGCAGAGCGCTTTTGCCCTTGGTGATACATTTTGCGGCGACGGTTGGCATATATCACATTTGCATAGCCGGATATGCTGATTTGCTATTTGAAAAAACAAGATTTGTAGGGACGGAGTATCTGCTGTATTGGGTAATGGCGATAGTGCTGTTTCTTTTGATTGCTGTTGTGCTTATTACAGGCTTGTATGAATTTCTTGACGCAGTGATAAAGGATCGGAATAAAGGAGAGTAGATCATGACAACGGTTAATGACATTTACAATTACATAGACGAAATTGCGCCTTTTGCTTTGCAGGAGGGCTATGACAACAGCGGACTTATTATCGGAAACGGTGACTATGGTGTGTCAAGGGCGCTTATCGCTCTGGACGTTACGGAGGATATCGCTCTGGAGGCGGAGCAGGCAGGGGTTGACCTTATCGTTACTCATCACCCTGTAATATTCAGGGCGTTAAAGAGGATAGACACAAAAACGCCTCTTGGGGTGCTGCTGGCAAACGATATTTCGGTGATATCGGCGCACACGAATTTCGACTCGGCGAAGATGAACGATATTCTTTGCGAAAGACTGGGACTTGTGCCCGGTGAGCCGCTTGCGGTGGAAAACGGCGTGCCTGTGGGATATATCTGCCAGTCAGCGGCTGAACTGACAGCCGAACAGCTTGCAGAGCGGATAAAAAAAGCTCTCGGCAACAAGGTGGTTCGTTACAACGACCTGAGTAAGACGCATCTTCATGACGAAAAGAAGATTAGGCGGATAGCCGTATGCTCGGGCAGCGGCGGAAGCTTTCTTGAAGATGTGCTGTCCAAAAAAGCGGACTGTTTCATAACCGGCGACGTGAAGCACGATGTATTTATCGACGCTCACAACGCAGGTCTGTGCGTTTTTGACGCAGGACATTTTCACACAGAGAATATTTTCTGCGAATACATGAAAAATCTGCTGTCGGAGAGATTCCCCGACGTATCGTTTGACACGGCGAAAAACAATCGTGATATTTTATCGTATATTTAAGGAGAACAACTGACTATGGCTCTTGACGGAGTATTTTTAAGACTTGTAAAAAACGAGCTTGCGCCGCTTATCGGCGGACGGGTGGAAAAGATATATCAGCCTTCCAGAGAGGAGCTGCTTTTCGGCATCAGGACGAGAGAGGGAGCATACAAGCTGCTTTTCAACACGGGAGCAGGCACGGCGAGGGTACACTGCACCCGTGAGGAGATAGAAAATCCCAAGGTGCCGCCTATGTTCTGTATGTTTATGAGAAAACATCTTATGTCGGGCAAGCTTATTGACATACGGCAGGACGGTTTTGAGAGAATTTTATATTTTGATTTTGATTCAGCCAACGAGATGGGAGATATCTGCCGTCTTACGCTGGCTATGGAGATAATGGGCAGGCACTCGAATCTTATCCTAATAAATTCTGAGGGCAGGATAATCGACAGCATAAAGCGTGTGGGGCAGGATATGTCGGCGGTGAGAATGGTTCTGCCGGGAATGGAATATACTCTTCCGCCCAGAGAGGCAAGGCTGTCGCTGCTTGACGATCAGCCTGAGGATATATGTGCAGAGGTGAAAAAATACCCCAAGCTTATTATTTCAAAGGCGCTTATGAAGTCGCTGGAGGGCATTTCGCCTGTGTTTGCACGAGAGGCTGAATTTTACGCCGCAAGGGGAAAAGAGCCTGTTGTTGAGCAAGCTGACGGGGACGTTTTCGACCGCCTTGCATTTTATCTGAAAATGACAGCTGAGCAGCTGAAAAGCGGTGAAAATAAGTTTACGGTGCTGAAGACCAAGGAGGGGCAGTTTAAGGACTTCTGTTTTACGCAGATAAATCAATACGGCGGACTTATGGTGACAAAGCAGCTTGACTCAGCCTGCGAGACCCTTGATTATTTTTACTCGGAGCGTGACAGGGCAGGGCGCATGAAGCAAAAGGCGCAGGATCTTTTCAGGCTGCTTGTGAACGCTTCGGAAAGGATATCACGCAGGACGGCAAATCAGCGTGAGGAGCTGAAACAATGCGCCGAGAGGGACAAGCTGAAAACGTACGGAGATCTGCTTATGGCTAATCTGTATCGGCTGGAAAAGGGGCAGGGAACTGCCGAGGTGGAGGACTATTACTGTGAGGACTGTCCGATTGTAAAAATACCTCTGGACAAAAGGCTCAACCCGTCGCAGAATGCTCAGAAATACTACAGAGAATACCGCAAGGCTGACACCGCCGAGAAAAAGCTGAAAGAGCTTATAAAAGAGGGCGAGGAGGAGCTTTTGTACATCGACTCGGTTTTCGATTCGCTGACGAGAGCTTCAAGCGAGACGGATATTGCAGAGCTGAGAGCCGAGCTTGCGGAGCAGGGATATGTAAAGCTTTCAAAGATAAAGGGCAAGCCGCCAAAGGGTCTGCCGCCTATAAAATTCATATCGTCGGACGGTTACGAGATAAGGGTGGGCAGAAACAACAAGCAGAACGACAAGCTTACCTGCAAGGACAGCGACAAGCTTGACATATGGCTGCACACCAAGGACATAACAGGCTCACACACGGTCATTTCATGCAATGGTGAGGAGCCGCCGCTGAGGACGATAGAAGAGGCTGCGATAATTGCGGCGTTTCACTCAAAGGGCAGAAATTCATCGCAGGTGCCTGTGGATTACACGCTTATAAAGTATGTAAAAAAGCCGGGCGGAGCAAAGCCGGGAATGGTTATTTTCACTAACAACAAGACCTTGTACGTCAAGCCGGACGAGGAGTTGGTGAACAGGCTGAGGGAGCAGAAGTGAGGTAAGGTGATAATATGAAAAAGCTGGGCGAAGAATTTTTTCACCGTGACGCTCTTGAAGTCGCTCCCGAGCTGGTGGGGAAGATACTTGTTTCTAAAATAAACGGCGAAGAGGTCAGGATAAGGATAACCGAAACTGAGGCTTATCGTGGCGAGGAGGACACCGCCTGTCACGCTCACAAGGGCAGGACAAAGCGCACCGAGGTGCTTTACGGCAAAAGCGGTGTGATTTATGTTTATCTCTGCTACGGTATGCACTGGCTGATGAACGTTATCACAGGCGAGGAAGGCGCTCCGCAGGGAGTGCTTTTCCGTGCGGGAGAGGGCTTTAGCGGTCCTGCAAAGCTGACAAAGGCGCTGGGAGTTACGGGAGAAATGAATTTGCAGTCGTTTGTGGACAATGCTCTTATTTGGATAGAGGACGACGGGAAAGAGTATTCCTACCGCACCGATAAGAGAGTGGGGATAAGCTATGCTACGGAGGAATATGTCAACAAGCCGTGGCGGTTTATTCTTTGCGAATCAAGGCAATAAATGTTTATTTTTCTGTTGTTTTTCATTGACAAAAAACATACGGTGTGGTAGAATAAAATATAGAAATTAAGTATAGTTTGGAGGAAATAAAAATGAAAGATGTGAAAATTTCAGAGTCGGTAATTTATATCGGTGCGGACGATAAAACTATCGACCTGTTTGAAAGTCAGTATGTTGTTCCCAACGGCGTTTCATATAACTCTTATGTCATTCTGGACGACAAGGTTGCGGTAATGGATACTGCCGACAGCAGAGTTACTGAGCAGTGGTTTGCAAATCTTGAAGCTGCTCTGAATGGCAGGACGGTCGATTATCTTGTAGTTCAGCACATGGAGCCTGACCATGCAGGAAACATTCAGAGACTTGCAGAGAAATATCCCGAAATGAAGATAGTAGGCAACGCAAAGACCTTCCCGATGATGAAGCAGTTCTTTACCATTGACGGACTGGACGAGCGCTCGGTTGTTGTGAAAGAGGGAGACACTCTGGAGCTGGGAAGTCACACACTTCAGTTCTTTATGGCGCCTATGGTACACTGGCCTGAGGTTATGGTGACATACGAGCAGAGCGAGAAGCTGCTGTTTTCGGCTGACGGCTTCGGAAAGTTCGGCGCTCTTGACACCGAAGAGGACTGGGCTTGCGAGGCAAGACGTTATTATTTCAACATTGTGGGCAAATACGGCGCACAGGTACAGGCGCTGCTGAAAAAGGCTGCAACTCTTGATATCAAGATGATACTGCCTTTGCACGGTCCGCTGCTGAAAGAAGATCTCGGATATTACATTGGAAAATACGACACATGGTCCAGCTACACTCCGGAGGACAAGGGTATACTGATAGCGTATGCTTCTATCCACGGCAACACGGGCAAGGCTGCGCACAAGCTTGCAGAGATGCTGGAAGCTAAGGGAGCCGAGAAGGTAGTAGTAAGCGATCTTGCGAGAGAGGACATGGCAGAGGTCATCGAGGATGCATTCCGCTACGACAGAATGGTAGTCATGTCGTCTTCATATGACGGCGGAGTATTCCCTGTTATGGAGGATTTCCTCAATCATCTGAAAGCGAAGCTTTATCAGAGCAGGAAAGTGGGCATTGTAGAAAACGGTTCATGGGGACCGACGGCGGCAAGAGTTATGAAGGGCTACATCGAGAACTTCAAGAACGTGACTATTGCCGAGCCGGTAGTTACTATTCGTTCAACGCTCAACGAGGTTTCGGAAAAGGCTTTGGGCGAGCTGGCTGATGAAATGGTAAAATGAATTTGATATAAAAAATGCGTTCAGCACATTCGCTGAACGCATTTTTGCATCTTATTTCTTTGTTGTAACATTAATCATTGTTCCTGCCTTGCCCACATAGGTCTTTGTTCCCTTGGTGAGGTATGCGTTTACTTTCAGTTTCGTGGTCGTGCCCGAAGTAAGTCCTGTTACAGTTGCCGATGTTGCGTCTGCGCCGGTTATTGTCTTGACCTGCTTCCACGCTTTTGTTGATGTATCGTATTTGTATATCCTGTATCCCGTTGCGCCCGAGACCTTGCTCCAGCTGACTGCTGCTGTTGTTGTGGTTGATGTATAGCTGCTCTTGAACGACGCAGGTGCAAGCGCTGCGGCGTAAAGGAAGCTGCTTGTTTTGCCGTAGTATGTTTT
>JBJERD010000034.1:0-5181 GCA_051882095.1 Oscillospiraceae bacterium | reverse complement strand
CGACAGCTTTATTATTTTAGCATACTTTTTCGGGGTTGTCAACTGGTTTTCGACAAAATTCTGCATTTTGTCAAAACTGCTTTTTAGTTTTTTACTTTTTCAATTCAATTTGTGCATTGTTAACAGCAAGTAATTTTGCAGGTTGTGCAAATATCCAAAACAGGCTGATTCGGGCGGGGTTTTGTTGACATTCCGCCTGTTCTTCTGTTATAGACATATGAACAGATGTTTGCAGAAACCGATAAGGGCAGCGGCAATTTCTCGTTCAGCGACAATTTCCCGTTCAACGGAAATGCAGTGGTAGACCTTTCGGGAGCAACGCTGTCGCCCCGGTCGCTTGAAAAAATACTGAGACGTTTGGGTTTTAATCCTGTGATTGACCTTAGCAATGCTGTTATCACAGACAGCGATGATGACGAAGATGACACAGCCGACGAAAATACCGCTGAGATATCCGATGATTGATTTTCTTGCGAAATGATTTCAGACTTTACAATTAAATAGTATTTAGCAAGCGCCGCTGAGTAAAATCAGCAGCGCTTTTTTGCAGCAAAAAACGGACAGCGCAAGCCGTCCGCATACTTAAGGCAACACCGCACAACTATTGTCGTGCAGATGCGCAGTCAGATTTTTCGTCAGATTGCATAATGAGAGCGCAGGCTATCTAGCGATAGTCAAGCTCGAATTGTGCGATATGACGGAAAATCTGTAAGCAGATGTACGGCAAAGGCGTTAGCCGGTAGTTGTGAGGTGTTGCCTTATTCTTCCGAAACGCTGGGAACATATTCCTCGTTTTCAATAACATAATCCATGACCTTGCAATAAAAATCCGTGGGATTCATGAGTATCTTCGACTTTATATACTCAGCCTGCTCCTTGTCGGGGGCGAAAAGCGTCAGATCCATAAGCGTTATTCCGTTATCCATGCAAACGCAGCGCACCGAATAACCCTTTCCGCACTCCTTGATATCGAACTGCAGATCACGCTGAGCTTTGAGCTTTGCAAAAAATCTCAGTCCTGCGGCGTATATCCTGTCACGGACGCTTTTGCTCACAAGTCTTTTAAAGCTCTGCGCTCCCTCTTTTCCCTTTTCGGTCAGCTTGTAATAGGAAGTTCCCTCCTCCTCAACAAGAGCGATAGTTCCGTTTGAAAGCATTTCGCTTACAGCTTCCGAATAGAGAAAATAATTTACTATTCCGTCGCCTGTGGCTATCTCGGTCAGCTGATTGGGAGTAACCGGTCTGTCCATCTGAAAGAGAAAATACGCAAGCAGTATCTTCACCTCATACACGTCTGTAGGATTTAACACGGCAGGCGTTATATTTAGATTTGAAAAATCATTCTCCAATTTATCACTCCTCGTCAGTAATAATTTCTAAAAATTTGGGTATTCAAGCATATGGTTGAGCAGAGCAATATTCACCGCAGCCTCAACGCATGGAACTGCTCTTGGAACAACGCATGGGTCGTGTCTTCCCTTTATCTCGATAGTTTCGTTTTTCATTGCCGAATAGTCTACAGTCTGCTGAGGCTGTGAGATAGACGGGGTAGGCTTGAAAGCGACTCTCAGCGTGATAGGCATTCCCGAAGAAATTCCGCCAAGAATACCGCCGTGGAAGTTAGTCCTCGTCACAACATGACCCTGATCGTTTACATAGAATTCGTCGTTGTTTTCAGAACCAAGCATTTTTGCGGCGTTGAAGCCTGCTCCGAACTCCAGTCCCTTTACAGCAGGGATCCCGAAGATAAGCTGAGCTATAGAATTTTCAAGTCCGTCAAATATAGGCGAACCGATCCCTGCGGGAACGTTTATAGCAATACACTCGATAACTCCGCCCACGCTGTCCTGAGCCATTCTCGCCTTGTCGATGTCGTTGAACATCATTCTGCCCTTGCGGTCGGAAAGTGTGGGGAACTCCTTTTCACGGAGAGCTACTATATCATTTCTTGTAGTTCTTATCGGGTCGAAGCTGTCATCCTTTATTTTGTGTATCTCAGCGATGTGAGCGCCTACATAGATACCTCTTCTCTCCAGTATCTGACCTGCAACTGCTCCTGCAAAGCAGAGAGGAGCGGTCAGTCTGCCCGAAAAATGTCCGCCGCCTCGCTGGTCGTTAAAGCCTCTGTAGCGAAGCGCACCCGTATAGTCCGCATGACCGGGGCGTGCAAGCTTTGAAAGCTTTGAATAATCCTGCGAATGCTGGTCGGTATTCTGTATAAAAGCGCAGAGGGGCGTACCGGTAGTCTTTCCGTTGAAAAAGCCTGACATTATCTGCGGCAGATCCTTTTCCCTGCGCTGTGTAGAGGTCTTATCCTTTTTCGGCGCACGGCGAGCCATGAACTGCATGAGCTTGTCCATATCTATACATTCTCCCGGCGGAACATTATCTATGCACACGCCGATTGCCGGACCGTGGCTTTCTCCGAAGACAGAAAATGATATGTTTTTGTTCCATGTTGATGACATTTTACTTCCTCCCGGTTTGTCGATTTCAATTGACAGCTGACAAGTGACAATTGACAATTATTGTGCCGCCTGACGGCGGGGATTTTCGTTTTTATTATATAATGCATGAGAAAATGCAGGAAAGAATAACAGAACTAAACTACACAGGATTCTGCAAAATGTTATTATATTCGCCATTCGTTTACCTCTCACCACAAAATCCTATTTGCCGCAATTACGGTCGATCCCGAAATCACATCAAAACTTCCGGCAGTTTATATCTCCTCCGCAATTCCGCCGAGCGCTCTGAAATCCTCCCAGAAGGTGGGGTAGGATTTTGAAACGCACTCCGCTCCTCTGATGATAAGCGGTTCTTTGCACATTGTGGAAGCCGCCGCCATTGACATGGGTATTCTGTGGTCGTTGAAGGAATCCACCTCGCCGCCTGTCAGCGATTCAACGCCCTCTATTTCCAGACGGTCGGCATATGCCGTGACCTTTGCGCCAAGCTCGTTAAGACAAGTGGAAATAGCCTCCAGCCTGTCGCACTCCTTGATGCGCAGTCTTGCTACATTATAAATAGTACTCTTTCCCTTGCAGAAGCTTGCAAGCACCGTCAGAACAGGCACAAGGTCGGGAATGTCCGAGCAGTCAAGCTCAAAGGGATCCAGGCTTCCGTTTTTATTATACACCATATCTCTGCAAATTTCAATGATTTTTTTATCGCCCTGGCAGGAGCTTTCGTTAAGCCCCTCAATTTCAATGCTGCTGCCAAGAGAATTTGCCACCTCAAAGAACGCTGCCTGCGAATAATCGCCCTCAACGCTGCAATTGCAGGCTCTCAGCCGCTGACCGCCCTTTATGAAATAGCCCTTGTCCGTCTCGGCAATCTCGCAGCCGAACTTTTTAACGCAGTCTATGGTTATATCCACATACGGCTTTGATTCAAGATGAGATGTTAGCACTATCTCGCTGTCGCCGTCGGTTATTGCAAGAGCAAGTATCAATCCCGTGATAAACTGAGAGGATATTCCACCGCTTATTCTGTACTCCCCTGCCGTCAGCTTTCCGCTTATTGAAAAAGGCATTGTGCCGCTGTAGTCAAACTTGACTCCGTGCTTCGGAAATTCTTCAAGATAGGGCGTGATAGGTCTTTCGGGCAGTTTTCCTCTGCCGTGAAACTCCGCCTCCGCTCCCAGAGCCGCCGCAACGGGGATAATAAATCTCAGCGTGGAACCGCTTTCGCAGCAGTCGATAACAGCGTTTGCGGCAGGCTTTTCAATGCCGTAAACCACGGCTTTTCCGTCGCAAAAGTCTATCCTTGCACCGAGAGCCATCATAGCCTCAATAGTTGCGATAATATCCTTTGAGGGATAAACGTTTTCTATTTACGAACGCCCATTTGCAAGAGCTGCGCAGATAATAAGCCTGTGCGCAACGCTTTTGGAGGGAGGGATAGTTACCTTTCCGCCAAGCTTTCGTGGGGTTATCTTTATGTCCATGTTTCTTCTCCTTTACATCTCCCCGATAACTGCGCCGATCTGCTCCTCTGTTATCTCCATTGCGAAGTTATTCTCGCCGAACTGCATTACTTCGCCGATACCTTTCTGGAAAACAAATCTCAGCTTGCCGTCACGGACTTTTTTATCGGTATAAAGCTTTTTCACCAGCGTTTTCTTGTCGATATAATCGGGTATTTTCACGGGAAGCTTTGCTCTTTCAAGCAGACTTTCCACTCTTGCAAGGTCGCTGTCCGAAACAAATCCCAGCTTTGCGCCCAGACGTGCCTGAGCGGCAAGACCAATTGAAACAGCCTCGCCGTGGAGAAGTCTGTAATCTGACACCGTTTCGATGGCTCTTCCAACGGTGTGACCAAGATTGAGCACCTCTCTCAGACCGCTTTCACGCTCGTCCTTCATTACCACCTTGTACTTCACCGCACAGTTGCGCTCTGCGATGAACTCACAGGCTTCAACATCATTGGCAAGCACCTTTTCTATGTTGTTTTCAAGATATTCAAACAGCTGTGCGTCGCCTAAGCAGCCGTGCTTTATTGTTTCGGCAAGACCGCTTGAAAGCTGTCTTTCGGGGAGAGTTTTCCATGCGTCGATATCTATATACACCTTTTTCGGCTGATTGAACAGACCGATAAGATTTGTGGCAAGCGGAGTATCCACCGCAGTTTTACCGCCCACCGAAGCGTCGGCGGCGGCAAGCAGCGTGGTTGCGTAATTGACAAATGGAACTCCCCTGCCGAAGGTTCCAGCCGTAAATCCTGCAAGGTCGGTGACTACTCCTCCGCCCACGGCGATAACTGCACAGTCACGGCGATAGCCTTTTTCGAGCATGGAATCCTCAACGAACTCCTTCATTTCTCTTGTCTTTGACTTTTCGCCCTCGGGGATAACGAACATATCCGCCTTAAAGCCAGCTTCCAGCAGCTTTTCGTATATGGCTCTGCCGTAAAGCCCCCGGACGATAGAGTCGGTGACAACCGCAAATTTCTTTATATCACCCACAAGACCGTTTTTCAGGTCGCCGATAAGGGTATCTGAAAGCAGATGTCCTATCTCGATATCGTAGGAATCGTCCACGACCTTTTTAAGCTCACAGTTGAATTTCATTGCACAGCCTCCGTTTTACTAATTTCTTGAACATTTTTCGGCGTCTATGGCAAGAGCAATAAGCAGTCCTGCAATAACGTCGCCGCTGTCGGGAACATTGATCTCGTAGG
>JBJERD010000033.1:0-5218 GCA_051882095.1 Oscillospiraceae bacterium | reverse complement strand
AATGAACACCATAGAACAATTCAACGATCATGTAATGCCCACCTACGGACGTTACGACCTTGTGCTTGAAAAGGGCGAAAACCGCACCGCCGTTGACGAAAACGGCAAGGAGTATATCGACTTCGGCTCGGGCATCGGCACAAACAGCTTAGGCTTCTGCGACGAGGACTGGGTAAAAGCCATATGCGATCAGGCGCACAAAATTCAGCACACATCTAATTATTATTACACCAAGGTGCAGGCTGATTTCGCCGAAAAGCTGTGCGATATCACAGGCTACAGCAAAATGTTTTTTGCAAATTCGGGGGCTGAGGCTAACGAGTGCGCTATCAAGCTGGCGAGAAAGTACAGCTTCGACAAATACGGCAAGGGCAGAAGCATTATCATCACCCTTGTGAACAGCTTCCACGGAAGAACAATGGCTACACTTTCCGCAACGGGTCAGGAGGTTTTCCACAACTACTTCTTCCCGTTTGTTAAGGATTTTGTAAACGTCATCGCCAACGATATCGATGACTTTATGGAAAAGCTGAACAAATACGAAGACCATGTATGCGCTGTAATGTTTGAGTGCGTTCAGGGCGAGGGCGGAGTTATTCCCCTTGAACAGAGCTTTGTGAACACGATCACTGCCGAGTGCGCAAAGAGAGATATCCTTACCATTTGCGACGAGGTCCAGACGGGCGTAGGCAGAACGGGCAAGTTCCTTGCAAGTGAGAATTACAACGTAAAGCCCAACATCACAACTCTTGCAAAGGGCCTTGCAGGCGGAGTTCCAATCGGAGCCTGTCTTGCTGACGAGCGCTGCTGCGACGTGCTTTCAAAGGGTACTCACGGTTCAACATTCGGAGGAAATCCCATAAGCTGCGCAGGAGGAAACGCTGTACTTAACAAGGTAACAAGCGAAGGCTTTCTCGATGAGGTAGTCAATAAAGGCGAGTATTTCAGAGCAAAGCTTGCCGAAATTCCAGAAGTTGAAGGCGTTGACGGCATGGGACTTATGATAGGCGTAAGGCTTAAAACAAAGAAAGCCGCCGATATATGCAAGGCTTGCCTTGACAACGGACTGCTTATCCTCACCGCAAAGGAAAAGCTGAGATTTCTGCCGCCGCTGACTATCACTTGCGACGAGATAGACAAGGGCATTGAAATACTTAAAACAGTACTGAAATAACTATTATAAAACGGAGGTAAAAACAATGAATCATCTGCTTAAAATGCTTGATCTTTCAAAAGAAGAAATAATCGAAATACTCAACCTTGCCGACCAGCTCAAATATGAGAACAAAAACGGCATTGAGCATCACCTGCTCAAGGGCAAAACTCTGGGTATGATATTCCAGAAGTCCTCGACCCGTACACGAGTTTCATTTGAAACGGGTATGTATCAGCTGGGCGGTCAGGCTTTGTTCCTTTCAAACCGTGACCTGCAGATCGGTCGTGGAGAGCCTGTTCAGGACACTGCCCGTGTGCTTTCACGCTACATCGACGGCATTATGATACGCACATTCGAACAGAAGGAGGTCGAAGACCTGGCTGAGTACGGTTCTATCCCTGTTATCAACGGTCTGACAGACTTCTGCCACCCATGTCAGGTGCTTGCAGACCTTATGACTATCCGTGAGTTCAAGGGACGTTTCGACGGACTGAAAATGTGCTACATTGGCGACGGCAACAACATGGCTAACTCGCTTATCGTGGGCGGTCTTAAAGTGGGCATGGAGGTTTCTGTTGCCTGCCCTAAGGATTATCAGCCTGATGCCGAAGTGCTTGAATTTACAAAGCAGTACGGCGACAAGTTCTCCATGACCGACATTCCTCTGGAAGCTGCAAAGAACGCAGACGTTCTGTTCACAGACGTATGGACTTCCATGGGAGAAGAAGCTGAGACCGAGAAGCGCAAGATCGCATTCAAGGGCTATCAGATAAACGATGAGATAATGGCTGCTTCAAAGCCTGACGCAATGGTACAGCACTGCCTGCCTGCTCACCGTGAGGAAGAGATCACAGCCAAGGTTTTCGAGGCTCACGCAAATGAGATCTTTGAGGAAGCAGAAAATCGTCTGCACGCTCAGAAGGCTGTAATGGTCAAGGTAATGGGTAAAAAATAATCGGATATAAAAGCAAACCGCCGAGCGATCATCTCACTCGGCGGTTTTGTTATCTAAGAAACTTTTTATATATTATTCCCGTAAGGCTCTTGGGAAGAATGAATATCCCCAGCTGCATTGCGCATGGAATGATAAAATCCAGCAGATTTGAATAACCGCTGCGGAATATTCTCCACCTGACGCTGATAAAAGACTTGGTGTTTGCCCAGTTGCTTCGTCTGGCATAGTTGCTCTTTGAAACTCTGTAGTTCACAAGCACTTGGGGAATGTTTTCTCCCACAGCTCCCTTTTGCAACATTCTGACTACAAAGTCATAGTCCTCGCAGCGGCTCACGGTATCGTATCCGCCTGCTTTCACTGCAAACGACTTGCGGAAAACAAGGGTCTGATTATTAAAAGGGTTGCGCCGTCTGGCGTATCTGTGTATATCTTCATTGCCGACAGGAGTTTTCTTTACGGCTATCCTCTCTCCCGTATCGGTGTCAAATTCCTCGATATAAGCTCCGCACATGGTAAGATGCGGCTTTTTCTCCATAAGACCTATCTGCTTTTCACAGCGGTCGGGCAAAGCGATATCGTCAGAATCCATTTTTACTATATAATCGTTTTCACACTTTTCGATACCTCTGTTTGCGCACTCGCCCACTCCGCACTTTTTCAGCCTGAGGGGATGAAAGGAATGGGGATAAAGCTTTTCAAAATCGCTTATCACCTTATCGAGAGCGCTATTGAGCTCGCCGTCGCACACAAGAACAAAATCATTGGTGGGGTGAGTCTGAGCATACATACTTTCAATGCTCTCTTTCAGATATTCAGCCTTTTCTCCCGAATAAACCGACATAAGCACGCTGTATTCGGGAAGTTTACACTTATCCTTAGACATTCATCATCCGCCTTTTCAGCTTTTTAAACGCACCTTGCAGATATCATTATATCATTTAAAACGGCTTTTGTCAATTTCGCAGAAAACGCCGTCTATTCGCTGAGAAAACGCTTGAAAAGCACCTCTCTGCACTTGTTTTCAAGACTGTCGTCCAGAGGTTCAAGCGTAACCTTCTCACCGCTTTTTCTGCTGAGACAATACTCGATGATATAGTCGGCTACCTGCGGATTTTTTGAAAGCAGCGGTCCGTGAAGATAGGTGGCGATCACGTTTTTCTCATGATAGCCCTCGTGACTGTCTCCGAAGCCGTTGCCGTTTCCGCACAGAACCTTTCCAAAGGGCGATGAAACGTTTTTGGTGTTTCCGCCGTGGTTTTCAAAGCCGATGACCTTTGTGGTCTTTCCGCACAGCTCCGCCTCGATGACTATATTTCCGATACATCTTTCCGACTTGTTGGTGGAAGCCACGGTGTAATAATCAAACAGACCAAGTCCCGGTATCTTGCGGTCGTTGGAGTCTTTGTAATACTGCCCCATAAGCTGATAGCCGCCGCATATCAGAAGAAAGAACGCTCCGCTTTCGTATGCTTTGCGGATACCCTCGGCACAGCTGAGCAGGTCGTCGGCAAGCAACTGCTGCTCATAGTCCGCACCGCCGCCGAAATATATGAGGTCGTATTTTGAAAAATCGGTATCAAAGCTGTCGATGGTGTGTGATTCTATCTCGCAGCCGATATTTCTCATTGAGCATCTGTATTTGATTATCTCCATATTTCCGCTGTCGCCGTAAAGGTCAAGCATATTGGGATACATATGCAGAATTTTTATCTCTCTCATTTTATTCCGCCTCCCCGCCGATGAATTTTTTCAGCGCAGCTCTTGTGGGCTGAACAGCTGTATAGTTTGCAACGGCGAATTTCTTTCCGTCCGTTGAAAACAGCTCCTTAACTGCGTCGTCAAGGTCGGGGCGAACCACTATCCTGTCGGCGCTGTAGCCTGAGCATTTTATTCTTACCGCAATATCATAAGCTCTTGTGCCGCTGGTGACCACCCTGCTAACGTTATTGAAAATGCTGAAATTGATATCCCATATCCATGAAACGTCAAGTCCGTCGGCAAGATTATCGTTGAGAACAAAAAGCAGTTCCTTTTCGCCCGAACATTCATTAAGTATGCGGACGGTCATATTTGCTCCCACAGGATTTTTTGCAAGGTTGAGCATAAGGGTGCTGTTTTTGTATTTAAACTGCTCCATTCTGCCGTTGTTCACCTGAAAGTTCTCAAAGGTCTCTCTTATGATATTCTTGTCAATGCCGTAAAGCTTGGCTGCCGAATAAACGGCGCAGAGGTTATACATATAGTATATACTGTTGTTTGCCGTAACATACTCCTCGCCGTCCACCTTAAAGGAAGGCTTTTCAAGATCTACGTCGGTGAATTTCACATAAGGCGTATTGACGCCGTAGCCGCAGTCGGGGCAGCGGAACTTTCCGATATGCGAATACTGATAATAATCGTATTTAAGCGCAGTTCCGCACACGGGGCAGAAGCGTCCCTCGCCTGCTTCGTGGAGAGTGCTTGTTGCAAATTTATACTTATCAACGCTGAAATAGCGGACGTTTTTATTGTTTGGATTTGCAAGACCCAGACGTGCCACATTGGGATCGTCGCCGTTGAGGATAAGGTTTCCCTCAAAGGTCTCGCAGAATTTGTTTACCTTTAAAATAAGAGTTTCAACCTCGCCGTTCCGGTCAAGCTGGTCACGGAAGAAGTTAAGCACCACCAGCGTTTCAAGCTTCAGCTTGGAAAAAATCACGGGAACGTGTGATTCGTCAATCTCTAACACAAGGTAGTCCGCATGGACCTTTCCGCTCATTGTACAGTGGTTGAGCAGCAGAGAGCATATTCCCGTATCAAGGTTGTTTCCCTCACGGTTTGTTATTATCTTCTTATCTGCATTTTCGCCCTGTGCGAACATATGGCTGAGAAAATTGGTCACCGAGGTCTTTCCGTTTGTTCCCGTTACTGCGATGATAGGACAGTCCACCTTGAAGGCTTTAAGGCAGTTCTTATTTATCGTCCACAGCACAAGTCCGGGGAGATTTCCGGCGCTTTTGCCCAACAGATGAAGCACCTTGACCATGAGCTTTCCGAAAAACACGGTCAGAAAATTAATTATTGCCATTGTGGTTACTCTCTTTCACTTCAATTTTATATTTTTGTTT
>JBJERD010000032.1:0-5232 GCA_051882095.1 Oscillospiraceae bacterium | reverse complement strand
GCACTGGCGGCTTGTGTGCAGCTCGAGAGCGTTGTTTATGGTATCGGCGTCGATAAAAGGTGCGTCGCCGCAGAGTACAAGAGTGTTGCCGTCCCTGTGGGCTTCAAGAAAATCCTTAGCCTGCATAACTGCGTGACCTGTGCCAAGGCGCTCCTCCTGCATGACTGTAGTGATATGCGCCTTTGAATTTCTTCCCGCAAGGAACTGTTCTATCTGGTCAGCCTCATAGCCCTTGACGATGCAGACGTCGTCCAGCTGTGCATTTTCGCAGGCAGTCAGCACCCACTCCAGCATAGGCTCGCCTATGACGTTGCAAAGGACCTTCGGCTTATTTGTCTTCATTCTCTTGCCCTGTCCGCCGGCAAGAATAATAACGTTGTTGTCCATAAATATGCTCATGCTCCGAAAGGGGAGCATACCTCCTTTTCAGTTTTGTGCGCAAACGATTTCACACTAATGTTTATTATATTACATAAGTTTTTATTCGTCAAGCTTTTTTGCTTCTGCGAGAGAAAAAGATTCAATTGACAGTTGACAATTGACAATTGACAATGAAGGTGTTCGCTGCGCTCACGGATTTTTTGGGGCGAGTAGCGTTTTAATCGTACAAAAAAACGGACAGATATGAAAATCTGTCCGCCTATAATTCTATCGCACCTCTGTCTTTCGAGTTCAGATACGATTTTATCTTATCGG
This sequence comes from Oscillospiraceae bacterium, assembly GCA_051882095.1. Classification (GTDB taxonomy): domain Bacteria; phylum Bacillota; class Clostridia; order Oscillospirales; family Ruminococcaceae; genus FB2012. The sequence continues at coordinate 4,536 of JBJERD010000032.1, read as the reverse complement.
CAAGATCCTGCGCTTTTGAGTAGTTTTTTGTAGCGTCAAAAATTATGTATTTAGTCTCGCCCTTGCTTTGATAGGTAATAGTGAGAAAATACGACGTTTCTTTTTCCACAATGGTTTTAGTGCCGCCGAAAGCAATTGCACCCAAAACTCCGAACAGCAAGCCGCCTGCAACTGCGCCTGAGGTATTGTCCACAAAATGCGTTCTCACTTCTGTGCTTGATATACACTCAATGCTTATTATCTGCGAATAGAGCAAGGAAATAACGCCGTCACGGTAAAATACCAGTTTATCGTCACATTCCCAGATATCGCACTGCGCTCTTTCGGCAATGGGAAGCCCCGAAAGGTGAACAAAGCCGCTCCATGTGCGCTTGTGCTTATGCTCATTCTGCAATTCTCTGAAATCTGCTTTTTTAAACTTCTCCAGCTCTCTTCCCGAAAGCGAGTCCATATACTCGTTTTTATCTACGACAGAGCGAGCTTTCGAACCGCAGGAGGAGCAGAAAGTATCAAATTGGTATATCATTCCACATTCGGAGCATTTATAATAGGGGGATTTTTCTTTGCCGCTTTCGGACGGCTTGCGCTTAGCGTCTTTCCCTGCGTTTTTCGGCTTTTGGCTTGGCGGCGGACAGTTATTGATAGGCGGTTCGGAGCTTTTTCTGAACAAAAAGGAATCGCTGTCGGTATCTTTTCTGCTTACTGCAACAGAGTGGTTTTTGCTGTGGCAGGTAATGCACTCGTTGGTATTAAGGCTGTTAAATGTACTGCATTTAGGGCATATCCAGCCGTCTTTCGGCTCTTGATCGGCGGTTTTTCTGTTAAAAAGACTCATATTTTTTCACCTTTTTCCCGTGTGGGGAGAATGGTCTCGGTTTAAGTTTTTGGATAAATGATTTTATTCTGATGCTATTATATTACACAAAATCAAAATCGTCAAGCCTTTTTGAGACAGGGAAAGAAAAAAGTATCAATTGACAGTTGACAATTGACAATTGACAATGAAGGTGTTCGCTGCGCTCACGGAATTTTGGTGCGGAGACTGTTTTAAGTGTACAAAAAAACGGACAGACCCGAAAGTCTGTCCGCTGTGAAAATATCAATATCAAGCCTGTTGCGCAAGCAGTTTTTCTGCGCTTGCAAGCTTTACCGAGCATACAAATATCTTCATTGCCTCTTCAAGCTCCTCAACAGGCGGAAGTGTGGGAGCAATTCGGATATTGCTGTCGTGAGGGTCGTTTCCGTAGGGATATGTTGCTCCTGCGCCTGTGAGAACTACTCCGGCTTCCTTGCAGAGGGAAACTACTCTCTTTGCACAGCCGTCAAGAGTGTTGAAGCTGATGAAATATCCGCCGTTGGGCTTGGTGTATTCGCCGATTCCCAGCGGCTTTATCTCGGCGTCCAGAGCCTTGATAACAGCCTCAAATTTGGGAGCGATGATAGCCTTGTGCTTTTCCATGTGCTCCATAAGTCCCTCGTAGTTGCCGAAGAACTTTGCGTGTCTCAGCTGATTTATCTTGTCGTAGCCGATAGTCTGAACGGTCATCAGCGACTTGATGTAGTCAACGTTCTTCTTTGAAGCCGCCATTACTGCGATTCCGCCGCCTGCAAAGGTTATCTTTGAAGTAGAGGCGAACATATAGACCATATCCTCGCTGCCCACCTTTTTGCACTCGTCAAGCAGATTGAGCAGCTTGTCGGGAGTGTCCGTAAGGTGGTGGATACAATAAGCGTTGTCCCAGAAGATCCTGAAATCCTTAGCCTTTGGCTTCAGATTTGCAAAACGTCTTACAACCTCGTCTGAGTAGGTTATTCCCGTAGGATTTGAATACATCGGAACGCACCAGATGCCCTTTATTGCGTCGTCCTCGGCAACAAGCTTTTCAATCATGTCCATATCGGGACCGTCGCTGTTCATGGGAATTGTTATCATCTCAAAGCCGAAGCTCTGGCAGATAGCGAAATGTCTGTCATAGCCGGGAGCAGGGCAGAGCCACTTGATCTTCTTATAATCCTTCCAAGGCTTCTGAACGCCGTCAACACCGAAGATTATGCATCTTGCGATCATGTCGTACATAATGTTCAGACTGGAGTTTCCGCAGACGATAAGCTCGTCGTTTGAAACGCCAAGCATAGGCGAAAAAAGATTTTTAGCGTCGATTATTCCGTCAAGTCCGCCGTAGTTGCGGCAGTCTGTTCCGTCGGAAGCCTTATAGTCGGCGTCGTAGCTGTTTACGGCAGCAAGCATTTTCATAGCAAGGTCAAGCTGCTCGGAAGAGGGCTTGCCTCTCGCCATGTTCAGGCTGAGACCCTTAGCCTTGTAGCCTTCGTATTCCTTGACTGCTTCCTCCTTGAATTTTTCAAGCTGTTCCTTATTCATTTCAGACATCAGCATAACAAATATCCTCCGTACATTTATATATAATAAGCAATACTTTTTCCTGTATTATTGTATACCTTTGCGGCGTTTTTTGCAAGTTGTTTTTGTTAATCCTGCAAAAAATCATTACATTACACAGATTGCGCCCTTTTTAAGCATTGCAAATGGGCATTTTACATAATAAAAATTCGTGTCGTGCAAACAGATATAGACGCCGCCGAGAGTCACGGCAGCGCCTATGGAATGTCGTTTCGGGAATGTCAGACGATCAGTAAGCTTTTCCCCAGAGAACCATGTGCTTGGCAGGCTTTCCGCAGCAAACGCACTTGTCGGATATCTCATGCTGCTCGAATGGGATACATCTTGAACCTACGCCGGTAACTTCCTTTACCTTGTCCTCGCAGGCTTCGTCGCCGCACCACATAGCTTCTACAAAGCCGTCGCCCTTTTCTTCAAGAGCGGAGATTATCTCTTCCATGGTCTTGCACTGGTATGTTTTGTTTTTGCGGTTTTCAAGAGCCTTTTCAAACAGACCGTCGTGAACAGCCTGAAGTCTTTCGGCAACTGCGCTTTCAAGCTCGTCCAGCGAAACGAAAGTCTTTTCTCTGTTGTGTCTTATAACGATAACGCACTGGTTGTTTTCAATATCCTTGGGACCTATCTCTATTCTTACGGGAACGCCCTTCATTTCGTACTCTGCGAACTTCCAGCCGGGTGAATTGTCCGAATCGTCAAGCTTAACTCTTACACCGCTCGCCTTGATCCTTTCATAAAGCTCGGCAGCCTTTTCAAGAACGCCCTCCTTATGCTGAGCGATAGGCACGATAACAGCCTGGATAGGCGCAACTGCGGGAGGAAGAACAAGTCCGTTGTCGTCGCCGTGAGTCATGATGATAGCTCCGATAAGACGGGTGGTAACACCCCATGAAGTCTGATGAGGATGCTCAAGCTTGTTTTCCTTGTTGGCGAACTGGATTCCGAAAGCCTTTGCGAAGCCGTCGCCGAAATAGTGAGAAGTACCAGCTTGGAGAGCTTTTCCGTCATGCATAAGCGCCTCGATAGCGTAGGTGGAAACTGCTCCTGCGAACTTGTCGCTTTCGGTCTTTTTGCCCTTTACAACAGGCATAGCCAGAGCCTGCTCGCAGAAATCGGCGTAGCAGTTGAGCATTCTTTCGGTCTCCTCAACAGCCTCCTCAGCCGTTGCATGGATAGTGTGACCCTCCTGCCAGAGAAACTCTCTTGAACGGAGGAAAGGACGGGTAGTTTTCTCCCATCTTACAACAGAGACCCACTGGTTATAGAGCTTAGGCAGGTCTCTGTAGGAATGAACGATGTTGGCGTAATGCTCGCAGAAAAGGGTCTCGGAAGTGGGGCGGACGCACAGTCTTTCCTCCAGCCTTTCGCTTCCGCCGTGAGTTACCCAAGCAACCTCGGGAGCGAAGCCTTCAACGTGGTCTTTCTCCTTGTTGAGCAGGCTTTCGGGAATGAACATAGGCATACAGACATTCTCGTGACCAAGCTCCTTGAAGCGTGTATCTAAAATTCTCTGGATATTCTCCCATATAGCATAACCGTAGGGGCGGATGACCATACAGCCCTTAACGCTTGTGTACTCGATAAGCTCGGCTTTTTTGCAGATATCGGTATACCACTTAGCGAAGTCCTCGTCCATAGAGGTAATAGCGTCAACCATTTTTTCGTTTTTCTTTGCCATGTTTAAAATCAACTCCATAAATATCTTTATTGTAAATCTTATAATTCAGGTCGTATTCCTCATGCTGGGCGTCGTAAGGACCCTTGACCGAGGGTTCTGTCCCGGCGTTACAATCATCGTCCACCCTTTCGGGACTTTCGCCGAGCTTCGGGTGTCTTTTGATGATAACGGCAGCTATTTTGGGAGTAAGAATACAAGCAATAGCGATAAGCGTCATGATCACAGCGCAGCCTATACCAAGCTGAATAAGCATTTTAAGCAGCTCTTTATCCACAAAAGCACCTCCGTTCAAACATATATTTTTATTATACCACTGTTTTGCCGAAATTGCAAGCATTTTATTGTATAGAAGGTGAAAAAGCAATTGGCGGAAAAAAGCGCCGCAGGCACTCGCCGGTGCAGGGCGGCGTTAGCCCTGCCGAGGGGTCAAGGGGGCGAGCAG
>JBJERD010000031.1:0-5234 GCA_051882095.1 Oscillospiraceae bacterium | reverse complement strand
ATCTGGTCATTTCTTTGTATTTTTCGGTGTATTCTTCGCCGCCGAACCATATTTGCGACAGTCTGATAAAATCATGGCACAGGTCTTTTATGCCCACGCTTTCAAGCATATTGTCAACAACAGTCATATCAAGCTCGCCGCCCCGCTTTTGCATGAAAAGCCATATATCCATAAAAGAGCGTATTCCCGTGCCGCCTGCTTTGTAGTGCTTTGCGCAGTGGGCGAGCATATGAACGCAGAAATAGCTTGGGTCGAATTCATAAAAGCAGCCGTCATGCTTTGAGCAGAGCTTCCACGGGTCTTTGAAAAGGACGTTAAATTCGTTTCCCGTTATGCCGAAAAGCTCACGGTGTATCTCAACGTTCATGACAGGCTTTTTCAAATAAACGTCATGTATGCCTATTTCACGCCTGTCACATTCATATCCCAGAGAGAGCATTGCTTCGCCTGCTTTGTGAGCGTCGTTTTTGTCGATGAGGATATCAATATCCGACATGAGCCGCATATCGCTCTGAGGGTAGAGCTTTTTGAGAACAAATCCTTTAAGCGGAATGAAACGGATATTTCGCTGAGAAAAAGCTCCGCATATGCTTTCGTATTCGGCGCTTTGTATAATGTCCTTCATCAGAGCCTTGTCTCTTATCTCCGACCACTTTTTCATCAGCGCATCGTCGGGCTTGACGGAAAGCTTTTCTACTGCGTAAAAGGCGGTGTTTGCCACGCTGTGGTCAGCTGCGATGTCGAATACTCTCTGAAAGCTGAGAGCTTCGGGCTTTTCGCAGGGCTGAGTGCAGGTGATGACGCTTGATAGCAGATGAAGAAGATATTCATGCTCGCCGGTGAATGTTTTCATATGTAAGTCTACCGTCCTTTAAGATGAGCCGCTTTCCGCAGATGTCAAGAGCTGCGGGGCGGTGGGTAACTATCAGCAGAGTTTTTCCGCTGAGCTTTTCTATGTTTTTAAGAAGCTGCGCTTCGGTAGCTTCGTCAAGTGCGCTGGTGGCTTCGTCGAGGAGAAGTATTGGTGCTTCGCTTAAAAGCGCTCTTGCTATTGCTATGCGCTGAGCCTGTCCCTCTGAAATGCCGAAGCCGTTTTCACCTATCTTTGTGTTGAAGCCGTCGGGCAGGGACTTGATAAAATCAAGTGCGCAGGCTGTTTCTGCCGCAGAAATAATTTCCTCCTGCGAAGCGTTTTCATTTAGAAAGCCTATGTTTTCTGCTACAGTTCCCGAAAACAGAAAATTGCCCTGAGGAACATATGCAAAAAGGCTTCTTGTCTCACGTCCGGGAGAATACTCCCCGTCGGAGGCGATAAAGCGTACACAGCCTTTTTGCGGCTGATATGCTCCCAGCAGCAGAAGAAACAGAGTTGATTTTCCGCCGCCCGAAATGCCTGTAAGCGCAGTAAAGTCGCCTTTGCAGATGTCTATATCCACATGGGTGAGAACGTGATTTTCACCGTAGGAAAAGTCAAGGTCTTTGATTGATATCCTTTCAAGCTTTGAATAATCAAGCCGCTTTTGCGCCGCAGGCTCGTCGGGAAGCTCTTCAAGATTAATAAGCCGCTCCGCAGAAGCGGTCATGGAGTAGAATTTCGGCAGAAGGGAAGACAGGTTGGCAAATGGAGTCTGTATCTGATTTACCAGCTGTAAAATAGCGGTAAGAGTGCCGTAGGTCATTGCGCCTGTGTAAATTCCTCTTGCGCCCCAAAGCATGGCGTAAAGATAGCCCAGCTGAAAAACAAAGCCGAAGCCTGCGTTGGCGAAAATGCTGACCGTGCGGCGCTTCATTCTTGCTTTGAAATGTATCTGCTGATTTTCGTCGTTTTTGCACAGCATTTTTTTCTCTGTGCCGAACACCTTTACTATCAGCAGATTTGATACTGTCTCCTGCAAAAAGGAGCGCACCTTTCCCTCTTTAGACTGAACGTCCTTGTGGAGAGCTTTCAGCTTGCGGCGGAAAAATCTTGACACCGCAAAAAGGCACAGTCCTGCCGCAACGAAAAGCAGAGTGAAGCTTTTATCAAGAACGATAAGCACGGCGACTGCGCAGACAAGTCTTGTTACCATATTAACAAAGCTTGGGACTATTCCCGTAACGCCCTGCGCTACTATCTGTATATCAGAGAACATTCTGTTAAGAAGCTCTCCGCTGTGGAATTTTGAGGTGTGGGAGTAGTCCTTGGCGAAAAGCGTTTTCAGGGTCTGAGAACGCATACTCATTTCAAGCCGTGATGTGGCAAGCTCCTCCACGCTGTTGCAGACCAGTCTTAAAATCAGCTGGCACAAGATTACCGCACCAAGACCGATGGCGCTGCGTATCAGCTGCGGTCGGCTGTGAGCTACCGCACCGTCCACAATGCCCTTGCACATAAGTGCGAAAACAATGGAAGAAGCGGCGTAAACACCGTTGCCGACGATAAGAAGAACAAGCTTTGAAAGCTGACCTTTCGAGCTTGCGAATATCCACTTCAAGGTTTGCTTGTCGCTTTTAGCCGCCATTTTTCAGCCTCCGAAGTTTAAAATATACTTGTCTCACAAAGAAGCAGCTCCACATAAAAACATATAGCCTGTAACAAAGCTTTTGGGGCGTGATAAGCTTGTCCCTGCGGTAGATCTTTGACACCACGCCTATTATATGTCTCTGTTCAATGCCCTGTTCGATGTTCAGCTGATTGTCTCCGCACATGGAGTAAACGCCGTTTTCCGCTCTGACTACACGGTGCAGCACATACTGACCGCTGTCACGGAGATAAAAGGCTATATCGCCCTTTTTAAGCTCTCCCGACGGTTTTATCAGAGCCACCGAATCCCTGCCCTGAACGATAAGGGGCAGCATACTTGTGCCTTTGGGGTAGATGCGGAACTCTCCGCCGCTTTCAAGCACAAGGCGAATGGTATCGTCGTATTCCGAGAGCTTGAAGCTTTTATGCTCAGGCAAGCAGATCTGCTCCTTTCAGCTTGGCGATAAACTGCGAAATATCGGCTTTTGCGGTGTCTTCGTCGATATCGTAGGCATCGAGCATGGCGCAAAGCAGCTGTTCGGGAGTGATATCCTGTTCAAGCTTTTCCCAGAGAAATTTTCCTGTGGAGTTAAGTCTGATTATTCCGTTGAAGTCACGGCTTGCCGCACCTACTGCCACCACCACCGTCTGTTCTCCCACCTGTCGGAGGATAAAACCCTCTTTTATTTTCATGGCAAACATTCCTTTCGTGATCGGGTTACATATAGATACATTATAATATATTTACATTGCAAAGTCAATAACTGCATATTCTTTCGCAGGGAGATGCGCATTTGTTAAAATGTTATGAATACTAAAGTATTTGTCATAATTGCATAATATGATATAAGCTTTTTTGTTCAAAAAGCGGAAAATTACCGAATTATGGGCAAGCTACTTGACTAAAACGGCTTAAAATAATATAATTAACACATAAATCAAAATTCTTGGGAGGGAATTTATAATGAAACTTAAGAAAATTTTGTCAGCTGTAGTTGCCGGCGCAATGGCAGTAACAGCTATGGCAAGCCTGTCAATGTTCGGTGCAACCGCTGAAACAGCTGAAGACATTGTACTGGGTAACCCCAATTCAAAGATTGCAAAGGTTGAAATCAACTTCGACTTTAATTGTGTAAACAACAATGATGGCGAACTGCAGAACTGGATGTACGATTACACAGCTTGTGAATGTGCTATTAACCTTTGGTCTGGAGCTGACAGCGCTTCACAGTGGATCAAGTTCGGCGTAGGCGGTTCTAACCAGGCTCAGTATTTTGTATCTGACGGTTATGAGGATCCTTTCTTTGTAACTTATTCAGGTACAGATTTTGAAAACTACACTGCATCATTTGATGTAAATTTTGATTCGGTCGTTTCTTATGCTGCTGTTCAGAATTATGTAGTTTCAAACAGCGCTCAGGATGACTACAAAAACATCACAATGAACTTCTCTATCAATTATGTAAAGCTGTATGACGCACAGGATAATGTAGTGGCTTCATACGGTGCTGGCGAAGCGGTCGAGCCAAACGTACTGTATGCTCAGAAGACAGACGTTGTAAACGGCGTATATGCCGAGAGATTTGTAATGCTTATCACCGAGGAACAGGCTGCTGCAGCAACCAAGGTTGATTTCACACTCGGCAACGGCGCTGCTCAGGTAGTTAAGAGCTCCGGCAACTACTACACAGAGATCTCTGCTGCAGGCGACACTCTGGTTGCTCCCGAGGGCTATGTATTCGTTGCATATGCTGTTACAAACATTCCTGAGGACGTAACACTTTCCTGCAGCGCTGCTGTTCAGTAACGGCATTTTCCGATAATATTTTACAGGAGGATTTATACTATGAAGATGGAATACACAAAGCCCGAGATCGAAGTTTCGGCTTTTGATACAGAAGATGTTATCACTCTCAGCGAGGGTACTTTTTCTGCTAATAACTACAACGATGTATTCGGCGGAGACAACGAATAATCTGAATTGACAATTAAACGGCAGGCGTTTGTGCGTCTGCCGTTTTTTGTTGACAAAGCGCACGGGTTGTGGTAAAATAGCTGTAGAATAACAACAAAAGGGCGGAGAAAGGCTTTGCCTTGCCGCAGGAAAGTAAGGAGATCGAGTAATGAAAAAGACTGTACTTATCATGCTTTGCGCCGCAGCCATGATGACGTTTTGCGCCTGCGGTTCGGATTCAAGCCTGAATAAAAAGAATAAAAACGACGGCTCGGAAACATCTTCGGGAGGGCTTTCGCTGGGTGACGCAGGTGCGGAGGATTTTGAAGATCTTTTCCCTGACGAAAGCGGCTCGGAGGAGTCGGCTTCGGGGGAGACTTCCGACGGAGAAACATCAAAAAGCGATACGTCTTCAAACGCAAGCTCCCAGTCGGGCGAAAGCTCCGCAGATTCTCAGGGAACGTCCTCTGCCGACGGCTCAGACGGTGAACAGTCGGGCACAACAGGCTCTTCGGGCGGAAACGGCGGCACTTCAGGCACAGCTTCCACGGGTGCAAAGCCTTCGGGCGGCTCAACATCGACAGGTTCGTCGCAGGGCTCAACGTCCGGCAAGGTGACTACCACCGACGATGATTTTGACGATGTGTTCAAACCCACAACCACTACACGGGGCAGCTATGTTAGACCAACATTTACCACAACTACACGTGGAGGAGGCTCTGCGCCGAGCAGCAGCGGAGGTCTTAAACCGGGAAAAGCTCCAGACGACGACCTTAA
>JBJERD010000030.1:0-5243 GCA_051882095.1 Oscillospiraceae bacterium | reverse complement strand
AATGACGGAGTGACGGTATGCGACATTCCAACCTACTATAACGACGGCGAGATAAAAGAAAATATGCAGGTGATGATAACACTCAATGCCGCCCCGTCTCTTTTCGGAAGCGGCGAGAAATATAAGGACGATTTTGCCGTTTTCTATACCGATCCGGAGATATATAATTACGGCGGCAGGGATTTTAATACTCTTGCATATGCAAAGCATAGCAGCGATAATATATCTGAGTTTGTTTACACCACCATCGACGAGATTCAATAGAAAAAGGAGACCCCCAAATGAAATTCATCCGAGCGCTGAAACAGGATCTGAATAAAACCCTCATAAACAGCGGATTTATTGCCGCAGCACTAATGACCTGTGTGTTGGGCTTTACTGCGTCGGCATATGTGGATCCTAGCATAGATAAAACCTATTCCATATTTGAAGCTTTCTTTACCTTTGACAGAGAGTTTATCGAGCAAAACAGCGATTTTGCTTCCATAACTCTTTTCAGAAGCGGGCTTGCCGGATATGTGTCAATGTTTATTCCGATAATCGTGGCGTTCCCGTTTATGGTGTCATTCTGCGCCGAGCGCAACAGCGGACTTATGCGCTTTACTGTCAGCAGAACGGGAAAATACAGATACTATCTTTCAAAGTTTTTCGCTTCGTTCATAAGCGGAGGACTTGCCGTGCTGCTGGGAATGATATTGTTCGGCATGATCGTGTGGATAGCCTTTCCGTCCTATACAAGCTATGATATGGACCCCGATATGCTGGAGTTCATCGTCGGGGACGGCTTGCTTCCCACCGTGTCAAGACACCTGCTGGCTTCATTTTTGTACGGAGCATTTTCCACCCTGCCTGCCTTTTTCATAAGCTCCTTCTGCAAAAATCCCTATATCATAACCTGCCTGCCGTTTATGCTTACATATGTGTGGAGTACCGCCATCAATAAGCTTTCCGCCTCAGCCTTCGAGAATATGGACTTTGAGTTTTATGATAAGATAGACCCGTTCAGACCCGATTCAGTCCAAAGACTTGCGTATATCCGTTTTTCGGATATCACACCGCTGCAGCGCAATACGCTGATATTCAATTCGGTGTATCTCACCTTGCTGCTTGCAGGCTTTGTTATAATTATGAATATGCGTACCGATAAGGGTAATTAAGGAGGGGCTGAGATGAAAAACATAAATATAAAACAAGCCTTCTCCTGCGCTAAAACGGAGTTTACAAAATGGATATGCGACGCAAGAATGATAATTCTGGGCGTTTTGCTCATCTTTATCTATAACTTTGCCATAGAGCCGCTGCTTGCAAACGCACAGCTTATGGGCGAGCCGCTGAATATTCTTGAGCCTTTTATCGCCGTGGCAAATTCGGGTGCGATACTTCTTATCATACCGCTGGTGTTTCTTACCCTCATTGCCGATTTCCCCAAGATAGATACCAATACAGTCTTCTATATCATAAGAGTGGGCAGAGTCAACTGGCTTCTCGGACAGATAATAAAGCTTGTTATGATGGCAGTTTCATATCTTGCGGTGATTTTCGCAGGAGCGGTGCTGCCAATGCTGTCGCAAGGCTTCTGGTATAACGGCTGGAGCAACGTCGCCACCAAATTCGCCTTGACCTTTCCCGAAAAGTCGGGCAATTTCGGAGTCCAGCTGCTCCCCGAAAACCTGTATAATCAGATCTCCGTGTTCAAGGCGGCAGTCCAGAGCTATCTGCTTATTTTCGCCTATCTTCTGATACTTGGACTTATTCTGCTTTCATTCTCGCTTATCAAGAAAAAGACCGCAGGCTTTGTTATCTGCGGAGCTGTCATCTCGCTGGGAACAGCCTTTTGTTCAATAAAAACATCTCTGATGTGGACAATGCCAATGGCAAATTCGATAATCTGGCTGCACTATACAAAGTATTTCAGACAGCCTGTTGTATCAATGACCTTTTCGGTGTGCTATCTGCTTGTATTTATAGCGGCGCTTCTTGTTTTCAGCTTTGCGGCGATAAAGAAATTCAATTACGACAACGTTGCCGAGATCTCGGTCTGAAAGGAGAAAAGTGCAATGAACAATATGATCGAAGTAAAAAACGTCTGCCTTACCCTTGGCAAAACCGACATTTTAAAAAACATAAACGTAACCTTTGAGGAAGGCAAGATCCACGGACTTATCGGAAGAAACGGCAGCGGAAAAACAATGCTTATGAAGTGCATATGCGGCTTTATCAAGCCTACTTCGGGCGAGATAACCGTTGACGGCAAGCGTGTGGGCAAGGACGTTGACTTCCCGAAGGACATGGGAATAATCATTGAAACTCCCGGGTTTATCCCTTACTATTCAGGCTACAAGAATCTTAAACTCCTCGCCGGACTTAACAATAAGATCGGCAACGAAGAAATACTCAGATCAATGGAGCAGGTAGGACTTGATCCCAAGCTGAAACGCCATGTGAGAAAGTACAGCCTCGGTATGCGTCAGCGTCTGGGACTTGCTCAGGCAATCATGGAAAATCCGAAGATACTCATTCTTGACGAGCCATTCAACGGACTTGACAAGGACGGCGTTAAGGAAATGAGAGAGTATCTTCTCAGCTACAAGGAGCAGGGCAAGACTATTCTGATATGCTCACACTCGGCAGAGGATATTTCCGTGCTGTGCGATACGGTGCATGAGATGGATAAGGGGTGTATGTCCGGCGTGTGAAACAAACGGGATCTCAGCCCAATAACAAAGGAGCATAAAACGTGAAAAGAATGTTTTTGGTGATAGCCGCAGCAGCTTTTGCGGTAATGACTTCATGTGCTGAAACGCCTGCCGATATAAAGGATAAAGACGGAAACGGCGTAAGCATTTATGATAATTTCACACTGGCAGAAAACGTGTCTGTACCGACTGTGAACTCTGTCAGAACCTACAGCTTTGTTCAGGCTGGGGATATGCATGAAAAATTTGACGAGCTGCGGAGCTTGTTTATATCGGATGATGTGTATTCAGTATCCGACCGTGTATGGAATGACGGCGAATATCCCAATAATTACTTTTACATGAACGAAAGCGGACAAAATCTTGTTCTCGCTCCCAACGGATTTTTCAGCTATGTTTCAACGCAGGAGTATCCTGAGATTTCGGAAAGCCGGCTTGAGCTTACAGTCTTTTTGTGCGGAGATTACGACGATGTTGAAATAACTCTTGACGGCAGGAAAGATAAGCTTTCAACAGCTGTTGCCAATGCGGAGCAGTACCTGAAAAGCGTTTGCGATATTTTTGGACAAAACTGCGCCACCAAATTGCAGTATGCGAAAATATATAAGCTTGATAACGGAGATAATTACCTGCGATTTCGTGCTCCGCTCTGCTTTGACGGCATATTGGTCAACAGCGTTTCCGATCTTTCAGCCGAAACGGAAAACAGCGATCTGTTCTGGGGCTTTGAAGTTGGCATGACCGAATTTGATTCGGTATGCTTCATGGATAACGTAAACGGAGGTGTGATAATCCCGGAATCCTCAAAGGAGATAGAAAATCCCATAAGCTGCGATGAAGCATTAAAAATAGCCTCTGATTATCTGTCGGAAAACGGCGGATATACAGTATATGATATTGAGCTTGAAAATTTTCTGACAGTAGAGAGCTATGAGGATACATGGGGCGATTGGAATATCTTTATGTATCAATGCGGAGCTAAGTATTCCTCGCAGGCATACTGGGCTTTTTATTTCAGTGTTGCCGATAATGCACAAAAGATTTGCTATGTAAACGCTCAGACAGGCGAACCGTTTATTCTTTTCAACAACGCCTGATATTCATAAAAGTTGCTGCTGCACAGCCATAACAGCCCCCTGCAAAATCCTTCTATACATCGTTCTTTTATAAAATCAAAAATCAAGAGCCGCAGAAAAATCTGCGGCTCTTGCCATAATAATCCCACATTACCCGTCCCGGCTCTCCCCGGTGATGTGCAGCCTGTCCCGGGACATTTTCAGAATAGCAGGCAGCGAAGCCTGCAAAGTCAGCGTTATGTGATCTATAAGCTTTTCTCTGTCAATGGGACGCCTGCTGCGTAACACCTCTATAAGCTTTGCAGCAAGAGCTTCGGTGAAAAAATCGCATATAAAGCTGCGGAGATCATCGTCTGTACTATAGCCTGTGCGATCCTCCACCCGTGTGATCAACGTCATGACTATTCCGCTGAAATCGTTGTAGAAAAATCTTTTCAGCTCGTCACGCCCCATGGAGTCATATACGCAGTTGAGAATGTGATTGTTTTCCTCAACATAGTCAAGAACAAAGTTGATAGCTTCATCATAGTCCAGAAGCAGGTCAAAGCCCTTAACGACCTCTACCGCTTCCTGCTCCAGTATCCATTTCAGAAGCACCTGTATGTCTTCAAAGTGATAATAAAATGTTTTTCTGTTTATTCCGCAGTCGGCGACTATCTCGCTGACTGTTATTTTTGACAGCGGCTTTTTCCCAAGAAATTTTTTCAGCGACGCCGCCAGTGCTTTTTTTGTTCTGCTGGCAGTGGCGGGAGAGTGCTCAGAAATCCGGTGTCGGTCAATTACGATATGAACGACTATCTTCCCGAAGACAGTCACTCCACCGTGTCGCTTGACGTTGATTACGAGGGCAGTGAAACCTTTGAACTGGTGGAAGAGATAAGAAGCACCGCCCAAGAATTTTATGATGATAAATACTATCTTGCAGGCAACGGCGTAAGCACCTACGACCTTATGAATACCGTCACAAGCGATATGATGAAGGTGAACCTTATAGCTATCGCAGCGGTCTTCGTGGTGCTGCTGCTTACAATGAAGTCCATAAGCCTGCCTGTGATACTGGTGCTTAGTATTGAAACTGCAATATGGCTCAATCTGTCCTTCCCGTATTTCACGGATAATACCATATTCTATATCGCATATCTTATTATCAGCTCCATACAGCTGGGCGCAACGGTAGACTACGCCATACTTATGACCGACAGATATATGGAATACAGAAGGGAAGTACCCAAAAAGCAGGCGGTGATACAAACCGTCTCCTCCTGCGCCGTTTCCATACTTACCTCGGGAAGCGCACTTACGGTAGTAGGATTTCTCCTTGGATATTTCTCGTCTCACGGACTTCTTGCGCAGCTGGGAATTTTCCTTGGAAGAGGAACTCTCTGCTCCCTTGGCATAGTAATGTTGGTCGTTCCGGGTCTGCTTTATGTCTGCGACCGATTTATTCAGAAAACTACCATGAACGCAGATT
>JBJERD010000029.1:0-5261 GCA_051882095.1 Oscillospiraceae bacterium | reverse complement strand
AACAAAATAATGACATAAAAAAGAACGGCAAACAAACGCCGTTCTTTTTTTATCAAAACAAATTTGGGCGAACACCTTCATTGTCAATTGTCAATTGTCAATCGTCAATTGCTCAATTGCTCTACCTCGATCTCCTTTGTTATCTGCGCCAGATGCTCCTTTTCCTCTTTCTCATTATAATAATAAAAATCAAATACCACCCTGTAGGTTCCGGGCTGAAACCTTTGACCATAGTCATAGCTTGTAAGCCACAGATCCTGAGGTACAGCCGAATATACCGAGCGTGGATCCTGTGAATAATGCTTGCCCTTGACCGTTTCGGTCACGATGTCGTGAATGTCGTTCTCGGGCAGCGCCGTTATCTCCGTCTCTCCGCCGTCGGTCATATAGTAAAGCTTGGGCAGATGTTCCATATAAATAAAGCTCATGCCCTCTGTTGTGCTTATGTCGAAAACTATCTCGTCAGCGTTTCGTTCGGTGTTCTCAATGTGTATGAAGTAATTTGACAGCCGCTGCTGATATTCTTCCGATTTAACATACCGAACCATCGCAAAAACAAACAGTCCCACCGCCATGACCGCCGCTGCGATGCCTGCCGCCTTCTTGGTCAGCCGCATATTTCTTCCGCCCGACGATATATACTCGTCCAGCTTTTTCATTATATACGCCCTGTCCGCCTGCGTGAGCCGATGACTTTTAAGGTCGCCCGAGCCCTTGCCCAGCCAGCCAAGCTTTGCAGCTTTTTTCAGCATAAAACGATATGCCGCACTTCTGCCTTTTATTCTCCGGCACGAATCGCTGTATGCCTGCAAAAGCTCCGCCAATCGGTCTATTCCCACCGAGCGCTGCATATCGCTTCCCATAAGCGTTGAGAACAGCTGGTTTCCGCCGTAATCGAGAAACTCCTCTATTTTATCAAGCCTGTTCATTTTCATCACCGTCTTATGTCGTCAAGCGTTGCGCCGAATTGACGGTATATGGAAAATGCAAGGCTCTCCCCCGACGGCGGCTGAGGAAGTATCTTATAAAGCCGTTTTTCACCGCTGTCCGCCACCGATACAAGACTGCCCAGCCTCGTGGGATAGTCTTTTTCGTTCAGCTCGCCCAGCTTGCGGTAAAGCCCCGTCAGATGCGTGACATACATTCCCCTCACGCCTGCTGCCGCCAGCAGTTCAAGGTGTATCTCGGCTATTTTCATACACTCCTCAGGCGTGGTGCTTTGCAGCGATTCGTTGAGTATCACCATGCTGCGGTCGGTCATGCGGCAGACAATAGCTTTGAGGTCTTTGATCTCGGTGGTGAAACGGCTGGTGTCGATACCAAGCTTCTCATCACGGGGAAAGTGGGTGAACAGGTTGTCGCACAGCGATATCTCCGCATTCTCCGCAGGAACGTAAAGCCCTGCCTGCGCCATTACCTGACACAAGCCCACCGCCCGTGCAAAGGTGGTTTTGCCGCCGTTATTTGCGCCTGTTACCATATAAAAACGTGCGTGATCGTTCAGCTCAATGTCGTTGGTAACTATCTTGTCCGAAAGCCTTGACCGAGCGTCCTCTCCCACAAGCTGCTTGTAAAAACACAGATCAAAGGCGGCTCTCAGACTCATTTTCCTGTTTTCAGGCGGCAGCAGCTTGGGGCGGCACATTGGCAGACCCCGTGCCTGCACGCTTTTGATAAACGCCGCCGCACCCTCGTAATAATCAAGCTGCTGTTCAAGCTCGCTTATGTCGGTGAAAAAGCTTGTCCGATAGCTGCGAAGCGCAGCGGCTATACGCTTGGCGTAATCGTGAGTGTAATCGGAAAGCTCACGGAAAAGCGCAGTGTCAATGTCAACGGGCGTGCGGTGAGTAAGAGAGTTCAGATGCTCCTCTCCCGAAAAATGCTCCTTGTCGGCAGATGTCCCGAACACCAAACGTTCAAGAACATTTCCTTTGGGGTAGATATTGTCATAAGACACCTCGATTATCCCTGCCGAGTCGGGTATCATATTGCTGTCGAAATTCACGCCGATCTTCACGCTGCGGATAGTTTTTGAAAAAGCAGCTTTAAGCTCCGAAAGGTTTCGGGCTATTACGATAAATTCTTCGCTTTGCGGCAGGCTTCCGAAAAATTCAAACAACCCTTTCATAGCCGCCGATCTTACACTGCGCCCGATGCGCTTGTATATTTTGTTTATCTCCTCAACAGAGCTTAGAAAAAAGGACAGCTGATCCATTTTGTCCTTGATGTCGTAAAAAGCGTCGATATTTTCGTCGCTTTCCCCGTCCATATCGGGGCGTCTGCCCGACAATTCGGCTATCACTCTGCGGAAAGTCTGGGCAAGGTCGGGGTTGTTGAGAAAATCCTCCAGACAGTCAAGGCGGTATTCTATGGTGTTTATATCATCTGACATCTCCTCAGCCAGAGCCATAAACCGCTCGGAGCCTGCAAGGGTTATAAGCCGTTTTATATTTTCAAGCTGCAAGTCCTCGGCAAACATTGTGCCGCTTTCCCGAATGGTTTTTCTGCGCTCTGCGGCAAGGCGCTTTGCCTCGCTGTCGGGATAAAATAGGTCTATATGGTCCGTTATTCTCATGTTGTCTCCTTCCGAATCTATAACTGGTCGTAGAAGTACTCCTTTATTTTACGTCCGAAGATCAACATAAGCAGCGAGACCAGCTGGGCGCAGCACGCCACAAGGTAAAGTGCGCACTGAATGGTCGCAAAGCCAAGCACACTGCCGTTCACAATATCCGAAAGCCGCACGATACCGCCGATGCTTTCCGCCGAGCGCACAAAGGCTGTGATGTTGGCAAGCAAGCCTGTTCCCAGCAGCACCTTGTAGAGCAGCACAAAGTCCGCACGCACCTTTCGGCAGACTAACACGGCAAGCAGAAACAGCACTACCCCCGGCAGAGTAGTCAGCGCCAGCAGCGTACCGAAGACAGCGGCGTAGGTTATGAGCATTTCCTGAAGCCGCACCAATCTGCCGAATTTACCGTGTTCTGTCAGCTCCTCTTCGCTGTCGTCAAACAGCCCGTCCTCAAACTTGGAGAAATCGGGCAGGGCAGGGTCGGGGCGCAGCACCTCTCTGAGGGTGGGCATAAGCCGGTCAAGCGACTGTATATCCGAGTAGCTGCGATACGCCAGCGAAGAAAATATCCGCTTTTTCATATCAAGCTCTTCCGAAAGCGAGCGGATATATCTGCTCATAACTGCGTCAATGCTTGCGCCGTCCTCTTTCATAGTGCGGATATCCTCCACCGAAAAGCCCAGCCGCCGCATTGCTGCTATGTCGTCAAGCTCCGCTATGTTCTTATCCGTGAAGTTGAGATAAGTCCGCCCACGGGATTCGTATTCTTGCGGCGAGCACAGTCCGTTGCCGACGTAATACCGCACCGCCTTTTCGGTCAGTCCTGTTTTTCTGCAAACCTCTTTGATCTTCATTTTATCCTCCAAAGCGCTTTTGATATCTCAATTTTAGCATCTTACCTTGGGTAAGAGTCAATAGCCGCAGCTGAATTTTGTAGGGGTGAACAATAACGGCGGTGAGGATTTGTGCAGGTTGTTGTGAATGATAAAGCTGCCCTATATTTAACCTATTGAAAAGAACTACGCCGTATGTTATAATAATGAGGATCTATAAATCCACAGGAATAGTAAAAACCCCGTATTCGGCAGAAATACGGGGGCAGCGTGTCGAAAAAAGTATCAAAAATTAAAGTTTAGGATCAAGCCCTTTTTAAAGGGCTTGCAAGGGTAAAATTCTTCCTCGGCAAGCTCGGAAGAATTAAGGGCAGAGCCCTAAGTCGCTCACCGCAGTGAGCGAAATCCCCTATCCGTAGGGAGCTCCGAAAGGGGTGAATTTCAAAACAGTCCGGTGGACTGTTTTGAAAGAGGGGAAGCCCTGCGATAGAGGGCTTCCCCTTACTCTAAGCATGAATATTTTTTTGACAGACTTACCCGTATTCGGCAGAAATACGGGGCTTATCATATCGAAAGCAGGTGATGACCCAATGAGATCGTTGAGAAAATATGTTCCAAAATCAAAGAGAATTTTTGCCGCCGCTTGTGTTATCGCAGTTTTTACAGCGGCAGCTTTGTCCGCCTGCGGTCAGAAAGAAACCAGTGCCGACGAAAAACCACAGTCTGTTGAAAGTGAGATCACCGATACCAATAACGACAGCTTTGCCGCTGACGCAGACGAGTATCTATCAAAAATAGATTTCCAGGGTGCGGTGCTAGTTTCGGTGGGCGATGATATTATTTTTGAAAAGGGCTACGGCTTGTCGGACGCAAACGACCCCGACACAGAAGAAATAGGAGTTCACAGCACCTTTGAAATAGGCTCCATGACAAAGCAGATGACAGCCGCCTGTGTTCTTATGCTGGAGGAGCAGGGTCTGCTTAAAACTTCCGACACGCTTGAAAAGTATTTTCCCGATCATAAGTATGCAGCCGATATCACCATTGATATGCTTTTGCATATGCGCTCGGGACTGGCAGACCCAATAAACGACCCCGACAGCTTTTTCCCGACGGAAGTCGCCGAACAGGTAAAAGCGGCTGAGCTGGGCGGCACTCCTCTTGAAGATGATATCGTCATGCAGTATTTTTATGATGTTCCTATTAAATATCCTCCCGATTCCCGAATGGATTACTGCAACATGAATTATTATCTTCTCGCCTGCATCGTGGAAAAGACCTCAGGTATGAGCTTTGACCAATATATGCAGAAAAACATTTTCGACGCCTGCGGTATGACCGACAGCAATCTTGATTTTCAAGGAACATCAACCAGAGCTTACGATGCGGCAGGCAGATATTACAGTATTCCCAAGGCTCTTGCAAAGGGCTCGGGAGAGGTCAATTCAAGTGTAATCGATCTGTTCAAGTGGAATCGTGTGCTGTATTCGGGAAAGCTGCTGAAAGAGGAAACACTTGATAAAATGCTTACTCCGGCAGACGGCTATGCCTGCGGACTTTTTGCCAACAGTATTTCAAGCTATCACGGCGGACTGACCGATGTTTACAATTCATACGGAGAACACTATAACGATGAGGATATGCTCGTTATCGTTCTTGACAGCACAGGCAGAAGCATTGCTACTCCTGTGGCAGGGAATATACGCAAGCTTTATGTGGGTATGGAGATATAGATGCCTGATCATGCTAAAACGTCCTCCCCAATCGGGGAGGACGTTTTTAGTTTTATTTCGCCGTTTTTACCGTGTAATAGCTCCAAGCGCCGGGTATGTTCTTCTTGCCGTCATATCTGTAAG
>JBJERD010000028.1:0-5317 GCA_051882095.1 Oscillospiraceae bacterium | reverse complement strand
GTTTTCGGTGAGCAGGCTTGAGCTTGTAGACGACTTTGACCTTTCGGAGGTGTCCGGGGAGTTGAAAGGCGACAGAGACCTTGGGTTTATGCTTTACGGAATGAAATTCAAGGACGGCAGCAAGCCGATAAACGGAGACTGGGATAACCCCGTGTTTTCCGATAAAGCCGACCCGATGTATTACCGTCCTCACATGATAGACGGCGTTATTGACGTTGCAAAGTACAGGGAGGGGATAAGATGCTGATAAAGGCGTTGTGCGATTATGACGATCATCTCAGGTCTTCCGGCTCGGAAGCGGTAGTACCCGACGGCTTTTCTAAACAGGCGGTCAGCTATGAGATACTGCTTACGCCTGAGGGGAAGGTGGCGGATATACTTGATATTAGACATCCGGAAGAAATACCGCTCAAAGGCGATAAAAAGAAGATAAAGTATTCGCCTGTTGATGCTATTCTTCCAAAGAGGACGGAGAAAACGTCTATCGACCTGAACACTATTGAACACCGACCGCTTTATATTTTCGGGCTTAATTATGTCGATGGAGCTTTTACTGCAGAAGATAAAACAGACAAGGCAAAGAAGTCACATAAATGCTTCTGCGAGGGTAATCTTGAATTTTTTGAGGATATAGATTCCGACATAGCAAGAGCATACTGCAATTTTATACGCAGCTGGGTTCCCGAGAACGAATTGCAAAATCCTGAATTGCTTAAGATTGGAAAGGACTACGGAAAGGGTTATTATTGCTTCGGATTGCACGGACACCCCGAAATAATGCTTCACAAGGACGAAAAGTTTTTGGAGAAGTACAAAAAAGAGCTGTCGGCTGATAAAGAGACGGAAGCTGAGGACAAGAACGCTGCCGTATGTTCGGTCTTGGGAGAAAAGCTTACTGTTGCCAAACTGCACGGAAAAATAATGGGAATTGCCGGAGGAAACAGCACAGGCGGATCTCTTGTATGCTTTAATGATTCTGCTTTTGAATCCTACGGAAAAACTCAGTCGTTCAACAGCGGAGTTTCGGAAAAGGCAATGCTGAAATATACAGGTGCATTGAACCTGTTGCTTTCAGACCCTAATCATCACAAATATATCGGTGAAATGACGTTAGTGTATTTTGCGATGTCAACCGACGACAGCAAGGAGTGCGGAATAATTTCGGATTATCTGCTTGACTGCGTTCAGGAAACAGACGACGCTCTTGCAAAGATATTTGATGAAGCAGCTCAGGGCAATTCATTCAACACAGACGGTTTAGAGATAGATGAAGATGTTACCTTTTACATGGCAGGACTTTCACCCAACAGTTCAAGGATAAGTCAGAAGTTTATCTACCGTGATAAATTCGGTAAGATACTTCACAACATATTGCAGCATCAGAGCGATATGGCTATAGCGGGCTGCAGCGGTAAACCAAGGGCTTTGTGGATGATAGAAAAGGAGCTTAAATCTCCCAAAGCAAGCAAGGAGAAAATTCCCTCAACGCTTTTGTCTGCAATAATGATGTCCGTGTTAAGCGGAAGCGAATACCCACAGGCTCTGCTGGCGACTGCCGTCAGAAGAGTAAAGACGGACAGCGACGAGGAAAAGGATCATTTTATCAAGCTAAATCCCACAAGAGCAGGAATAATCAAAGCTTGTCTTAACCGCAAGGCAAGAAAAAATAAAGAGGAGGAAATAACAATGTCACTCAACAAGGATAACAAAAACCCCGCATATCTCTGCGGACGGCTTTTCGCTGTGCTGGAGAAGATACAGCAGGACGCATCAAACGGCAAGCTGAACCGAACCATAAAGGATTCGTTCTTTTCATCGGCTTGTTCAAGACCGTCGGCAGTTATGCCAAGGCTGGTAATGCTTTCACAGAATCATCAGAAGAAGCTTGATAACCCTGTGTATCTGTCAAAGCTGATAGGAGAGATAACCGACAAGTTTGAGGACGGATATCCGTCAACGCTCTCAATTGAGGAACAGGGTAAGTTTATAATCGGATATTATCATCAGAACACAGATCTGTACACCAAGAAGGGTACAGAAAACGATAAATAACGACAGAAAGGAATTTTAATTATGGAAAACTTAAATGCAATCAAAAACCGCTATGAATTCGTTATGCTTTTCGATGTTGAGAACGGAAATCCCAACGGAGACCCCGACGCTGGCAATATGCCCAGAATAGACCCCGAAACTTCCATCGGCATTACAACCGATGTGAGCATAAAGAGAAAAATACGCAACTTTGTGGAGATCTACAAGGAAGGGGAGGCAGGATATAATATACTTATCAAGGCTGACAGATCTCTTAATTCAAAGTTTAGCGAGGCTTATGAGAAAGAGGGACTGGAAAAAAAGCAGAAGGGCAAGAACGCAGCTGACGTTAAAAAAGCAAGAGACTATATGTGCAAGAATTATTATGATGTAAGAACCTTCGGCGCTGTTATGAGTACGGGAGACGACCCCTGCGGAATTGTCAGAGGACCTGTTCAGATAAGCTTTGCAAGGAGTATGGATCCTGTTTATGTTCAGGATATCACTATTACAAGGCAGGCAAAGACCACCGAAGACAGAATGAATGACGGCAACACCGAAATAGGCAAAAAGAGCATCGTTCCCTACGGACTTTACCGTGCTGACGGATATGTATCGGCTCTGCTGGCTCAGAAGGTCACAGGCTTCAGCGAAGATGATCTGGAGCTGCTCTGGACTTCGATAATCAATATGTTCGAGCATGACAGAAGCGCTGCAAGAGGAAATATGTGCCTGAGAAAGCTGATAGTTTTCAAGCACGATTCAAACATCGGCAATGCGCCGGCTCATGTTCTGCTTGACAAGGTTAAGGTTGAGAAAAAGCCTGGAGTTGTAGCTCCCAGAAGCTTTGATGATTACATCATCACCATTGACGGAGATATGCCCAACGGCGTAGAGCTTATCGTAAAGCAGTGAGCGGAAGGACGATAAATATACGCTCTGTTCAGCATTATATGTATTGTCCCAGACGATTTGCTCTGCTTGAAAACAACAGCGACTGGGCTGAAAACGCATTTGTTGTAAAGGCTGATATCATGCATGAGAACGTCCACAGCGGCGCTCACAGCTTTTCCGATTCAAAAAAGCAGGTTTTCAGCTCTGTTGCTGTTTATAACGATCTGCCCGAATATGACATTTACGGCATAGCCGACTGCATTGAATTTGTACGGAGCACCAAAGGTACGGAGATTTGCAGTCTGGGAGGACGCTATAATGTCAGGATAGTGGAGTACAAGCCAAAACGCCCGAAGAACGAGGATTTCCACCAAAGCGACGCCATACAGGTCTTTGCTCAGAAGCTATGCGCAGATCATGTATGGAACTGCGACAGCGAGGCTTACATATATTATGACGACGTCAGGCGGCGGGTGAAGCTGCCGTTTGACAGCGAGCGTGAAAAGTATGACCAAATGCTGAAGGGCTACCTTAAAGCAATGAGAGAGCTTCTTGACAGCGGAGAGATACCGAAACGTGAAAAAGGGCAGAAGTGTTCGGGCTGTTCGCTCTCAGATATATGTTTTCCCAAAGTGCGCAGCTACAGCGTCAGAAGCATTATAGAATCAATGAACGGCGTTATGCCGCAGAATTAATAAAAGGGAGGTATACTCCCCGGAGGAACACTCCCCGGCGGGGTGGTCAATGATATGAGAAAGCTGCTCAATTCACTGTATATTCTTGATGAGACTGCGTATCTGACTCTTGACGGTGAGAATATAGTTTGCAGGACTGACGACAAAGAAAAGTTCAGACTTCCGTTTTCAAATGTTGAGGACATATACTGTTTCAGCTATCTGGGCTGCTCTCCTGCGCTTATGGGAAAGTGTGTGGAATATGGTATACCCGTTAATTTCATTTCGCCTCATGGCAAGTTTCTTGCAAGAGTTCAGGGAGAGGCTAAAGGAAATGTGTATCTTCGCAAGGCGCAGTTTGAAATGTTTTGTTCTCCGCCTGTGATCTTAAGTCAGAATACAGTAGCTGCAAAACTTTCCAACACAAGGTATCTTATCAGGCGTTCTCTCAGAGATAACCCCGATATTGACAGCGACGGCGCTTTGAGCAGATGCATTGAATATCTTGAAAGCGGAATAAAAAACGTGTATGAGGTTTCCGATAAAGAGATAATTATGGGCATCGAGGGCAGCTGTGCCAAAGCTTATTTTGACATATTCGACAGGCTTATTTTGCAGCAGAAGGACGATTTCAGAATGCTTTCACGGACTAAACGTCCGCCGCTGGACAGAGTAAACGCAGCGCTCTCATTTCTTTATACGATAGCGACAAGTTGGTTTGCATCGGGACTTGAAAGCGTAGGACTTGACAGCTATGCAGGCTATTACCATGCTCTCAGGTCGGGCAGGAACAGTCTTGCCTGTGACCTTGTTGAAGAGGCAAGATGCATTGTGGAGCGGCTTGTGCTAACTATGATAAATCTGAAAAAGCTTAATGCAGGCGATTTTGAGACTCAGCCAAGCGGAGCGGTATTTCTCACTAAAGACGGAAAGAAAAAAGTTCTGACCGCATGGCAGGAGAGAAAACGCAGCATGATAGTACACCCGTATCTGAATGAGAAAATACCGTTGGGACTTCTGCCGTTTGTACAGAGCTCGCTTCTTGCAAAATACATCAGGGGTGAGCTGGAGGAATATCCGTGTTTTCTGATGAAATGATCTGTTACAAATTCGGGAAAGGAGATATGCTTTTGCAAAAAGCATAACAAAAGCTATGATGACCCTTGTAAGCTACGATGTTTCTACCGTGGATAAAGCCGGCAAGACCCGCCTGCGAAAGGTAGCAAAAGAATGTCAGAATTACGGTCAGCGAGTTCAGAACAGTGTATTTGAGATCGATGTAGATTACGGTACGTTTCTAAAGCTGCGAGACAAGCTTCTGAAACTTATAGACACCGAAAAAGACAGTCTGCGGATATACTATCTGGGCAACAATTGGAAGAAACGAATAGAACACCACGGTATAAAAGAGGGCTACGATCCCGAAGGAGTACTGATCATCTAGCGAACCTAAAGCAATACCGATATCCCGACAGGTTCGCAGCATAAAGCAATCAAAATATTAATAATTCAATAACAAAAAGCTATAGATCCATTTGATCTATTAAAATAAGTCTACTCATACGGCAGCACCGCCTCAAGATCATACAACATCTAGGGTCACGCTCCGTGTGAGCGTGTGAGTTGAAATGAAGTCCTCTAGTTCTCGCTGTGTGTCCTCATCGTCACGCTCCGTGTGAGCGTGTGAGTTGAAATATTTATCATTCCGACATACTACA
>JBJERD010000027.1:0-5326 GCA_051882095.1 Oscillospiraceae bacterium | reverse complement strand
TGCATTTAAATCAACCTATGTAATATTCCGATTTGTCGGGCAGTTTATCCCGACCAATTTCCAAAACCATTATACCACCCCCCCTCGAATAAGTCAACCTCAAATAAAACAATGAAATAACCGCTCATAAGTCATTTTATGTTCTTGTCAAGCCGCAATAATTGTGATATAATAATAAAAATCAACAGAAACGAATTTCACATAAGGAGGTTCACCATGGCATTACCCGATTTTAAGAAAACCCGGCAGGATAAATCTGCTGTCCCCCAATGGGCAAAGTATATGAAGGACGGAGAATTCATCAGCTATTCTCCTACATATAAAAGCAAACAGCTTTTTGACCTTTTTGATTATTATGGCTATCCCTGCGCAGAAACTGGCGATATCAGATATTATGTTTACGACCCCGTAAAGCACGGCGCTGACCCTGCGGGAAAATATCCCGTCATAATGTGGCTGCACGGCGCAAGCAATTCTATTATGGGAGAGGGCTGCATAATGTGCTGCGGTGCGGAGCAGTTTGCTTCTGCGGATTATCAGCAGAAAATGGGCGGCGCTTATCTTATTGTACCACTTGCAAATGAAACACGCCTTGAAAACGGCAAGATACTTGGCACATGGTCGGAAAAATATTCCCCACCCGTCAAAGCAGTTTTTGATAAGGTGTGTGCCGAAAATGCGGCAAACGTGGGTAAAAAGTTCGTTATCGGAGCTTCTTCGGGCGGCTATTTCACATGGCAGCTGCTTGAAGACTACTGCGGATACTTTGACGGCGCTATCCCTATTGCTTCAGGCTATATGCCGTCAGATGAGGCTCTCGACAGGATATCCGAAAGCGGAGTTCAGCTTATTGTTGCTCACGGCAAAAAAGATGAGCTTGCCCCCTTTGATGAGTGTATCGCCCCTCATATCAATAAGCTGGAGCAGATGAAAAACTGTATGTGCTTTTTCCCCGAATGGGTCTATAACGGCGACGGCGGAATAGCTTCGGTTTTCTATGGCTTTGAAATGGGTCAGCATTGTTTGATAAACTGGGTGCAGAGCGACCTTATGTTTGATAACGGCGACTGCGCCGACGAAAGACTTCCCGATGGCATTACAGGCTGGATAAAAAAGGTTTGCGAAAAGGACTGATCGTTATTAAAGTTTTGAAATGTACTCCGGCAGATGTGGAGGCTGTCGCAGGGTTTTATGATAAGGTCGTGCTTGAGCTTGACAAGCATATCAATTATCCCAAATGGGAATACGGAATTTATCCTTCCGCAGAAAGCGTAACAACGGCTGTTGAAAAAGGTGTGCAGTATATGTGCGTCCGTGACGGCAGCGTTGTGGGAGCGTTTATTCTGAACGACGACCCACAGGGCGACTATTCGGCAGGCTGCTGGAAAAGCGACCTGAATGACGGGGAGTATCTTGTTATCCATACCTTGGCGACCGACCCCGACCTCTGCGGACAGGGCATCGCAAGCTTTATGGTAGGATACTGTATAGAACTTGCAAGGGATAAGGGCTATAAGGCGATAAGACTTGACGTCGTTCCCGATAATGTCCCTGCAAGGCGGCTGTATGAAAAGCTTGGATTTGTGTCGACAGGTGAAAGAGACCTTAAAAGAGACATTGAGGATATCCCGTTTTTTGCATTGTATGAGCTGGAGATATGCTGAATTGTCGGCTTTTGCAGCTTTGTTTTGCAGCTTGCCGACGTGAACGGTTAAATATGTATATTTGTAATTAAACGTATCTGTTTTTTGTGTCTAAATTGTAATAATTAATATCTTGACATTTTATTAATAGCATGATATATTAAACTTATAGAAGTGTAACCGTATATAATTTAGGAGGAGACATATATGTTAAAAAAATCTTTTCTTACTCCTGTACTGTCAGGAGTTCTGGCTGTTAGCGTAGTAGGTTCGGGCGTTCTTTATTATGTTGATAACAAAAACGGCAGCGATAAGCCTGCACCCGAAACTAATAACGACAGCAAGACTATCTCCGATGTTTCGGACAATGTAGAGAAAACTATCGAAACTGCTGAAAAGGCTATCAAGGGCGAGCTTGATTTTGCTTATTCGGCAAAGGCTGACTTTACTCTCGGAAAGGGTCTGACCGATGAGATCGGTTTTGATGTAAAGCCTTTTTCTGTTGAAACCTCTACAAAGCAGAAGGGCAAGAAAACAGCTGCCGATGTCAGCATTAAGTATGACTCTAAAAATCTCGTATCCCTTAACAGCGTAGTGGATAACGAAACTCAGATCGCTTATCTTAAAGTGCCTGAGCTCAGCGACGCTTACATAAGCGCTTCGGCTGATGATATTGAAAAGCTTATGAGCAACACAGCATATGACACCGCCGATGATACCGCTTTCGCAGTACAGGGTGAGACCTCAATGGCTGTGGGCTCGGCTGCGGGTATTTCCGAAGACGCTTTGAAGGTACTTGAAGAGATCGACTATGAGGAGCTTTTCAACGACCTTATCGAGTATGTTGACGTTATCAAGGACAATTGTCCCGAGGGCAAGGATAACGGCAAGATCTCAGGAGATATCGACGGAAACTCTTATGAGTATACCGTAAAGACATATGACGTTACCGGTCAGGTAGTAATGGATATGGTAAAGGACGCCGCCGAAAAAGCCAAGAACGACGACGTTATCAAGGATCTGTGCGTAAAGATGGGCATGAGCGAGTCTGATTATACCTCTGCTATCGACTCAATGCTTTCTGATATGGACGCAGACGACAGCGAGCTTTCGGAAACTATCCTCAGCCTTGATGTTTATTATCTCGACGACGAGGTAACAGGCTTCGCTACAAACATCGACGAGGAAGATGTTGCTGTCAAGATGGTATCTATCGAGAGCGACGATGTGTTTGCTATTGATTTCAGCTGCCTTGAAAACGATGAGGGAATTACTGTAAAGGGTTCTGCAAAGGCAGAAAACAATAAGGTCAACGGAAAATTCGTATTCGCCTCCAACATCGAAGAGGATATGGATATGTCAATGACTCTGTCATTGGAAGACCTTGAAGCTAAAGGCGATATGTTTGCAGGTACAATGCGTTATGATATTTCGGTAACGGCTGACGGCGAAACTGTTGCTCCAAGCATCGAGCTTACATCCAACAGCACCGAGGATAAGCTTGATATCAAGCTGAGAGTTACAGAAAGCGGTACCGATTATGTTACAATGACGATAACAGGCGAGGATACCGACGCTTCAGATATCACAGTTCCGTCGGACAACATTTTCAGCCTTGACGAGGCAGGATTGGAAGCTTATCTTGCAACCTGCAACACCGATGCGTTTGCTGAAAACATCAAGTCGGCGCTGGGCGATGAGCTTTACACCGCATTGTTCGAGGGCGGAAATGACGATTACAATTACGAATATGATTACGATGATTATGACTACGACGATTACGACTTCGAGGACAATGAGGATTTTGACTTTGGCAGTATAGATATTGACGCTTGATCATAAACACGACAATAAAAGGCTCGGTTTCACGAAATGTGAAACCGAGCCGTATTTTTTTAATCTGAAATCAAAGGTTCTCACGGAAGCCTTCACCGATAAGTACGTTTTCAAAGGCAAGCTCTTTTATCTTGCTTACAAGCACTGCAGGGGATTCCTTCATGCCCTTTTTCGCCCAGTCGATGATAACTCCGCAGAAGCCGTGAGCGTAGTAGTTTGCGAAAAATTCCGCCTTGCTGCGGGCAGCCATCTTCTTTACTGCGTGGTGGATAAACTTAACGAACAGGCGGTGCATTATCTTATACAGCTGATTTTCAAAGGTGTGGTCGGAGCTGTTGAGAGTGCAGCAGTAGAACTCCTTATCAGCCTGCATAACGGTGAGAAATTCTTCAAGGTTCTTTTCCCAGTTGTGAAAGCCTACGCCGCTGTTGAAGTGAACGAAAAGCTCGTTGAAATAGATCCAGCCAAGCAGCTTGTATTTATCCTGAAAGTGATAATAAAATGACTGGCGGTTAAGTCCACATTCATTTGTAATATCAGATATTGAAATTTTCTCTAAAGGTTTTTCTCTGCACAGCTTTTTCAAAGCGTCAGCGAGGGCACCCTTTGTTACGGTTGAACTTGACATTAGCTTACCTCTTTCCGAATGTGAACTTATAATTCAAAATCGTGTTATATCTATATTATAGCACCTATTTTACGAAAATGCAACTAATAATTTTCATTTAATAAATTAAGTCAGCCGGTGGCTGTGGGGTGTTGCCTTAGATCTGCCGTAAAATATCCTCAGCGCGATAAATCTCCTGCGCTCCGTCCCGAAGCAGGGCGATTATTCCCTGATAATCAGGCGAGAAAATGTCGTGCGGAGGAGTTACGAAAATATCCTTGCCCTGTTCCGCTGCGTGTGAAACGGTGTTGAGCGCTCCGCTTTTGGCGGAAGCCTGTGTGCAGAGAACACAGTCGGAAAGACCGGCGCATATCCTGTTGCGTATCTTGAAATTTTCGGGGCAGGGCTTTGCCGTCGGAAAAAACTCAGAGATAACCGCTCCGCTTTTGGATATCTTCGCTTTAAGTCCCGATGAATTTCTGGGATAGTCATATTCAAGTCCGCAGCCAAGCACGGCTACGGTAGTACCTCCTGCCGAAAGAGCTCCCATATGAGCGGCAGTATCTATTCCGGCAGCCATTCCGCTGACTATCACAACACCGTTCTGCGCCAGCTCTGCCGAAAGCTTTTCTGTGCAGCTTACTGAGTATTCGTCGGCGTTTCTTGAACCGACCACAGCCGCAGCAGATGAAAAGTCTATATCCTCCAGTCTGCCGTATGTAAAAAGCACCGACGGCGGATTGGCTGTTCTTTTCAGCTTTTCGGGATAAGCGCTGTCTTCATAGCAGTAAACATTTATGCCCTTTGTGCGGCAGTGTTCAAGCATTTTTTCAGCCTGTTCAAGCTGAGCTGAGCCCAGGCTCTGCCTCTCGGAGGGCGTTAGCGGAAGCGATCGGTGTTTCAGATTTTTATAAAATGACTGGGCGGAATCAAATCCCGCAAGCAGATCCCACTTTCTCGGATTTGCAGGAGAAAAACCGATAGTAAGCCATAAATAGCAGGTCAATGGGTCGGGCACGGCGGCACCTTCTTTCCTTTTGTCTTATTGTATCATATTTTTTCATGTATTTCAACAATAATGCGAAAATTTTAGCATAAGTTGTTGCAACCGATGTGTTTTTGTGCTATAATGATTTTGATTTAAAAAAATTCCTAGAAGGAGCAATGTGAAAAAAATGATAAGAAAAACAGACCTCAGCGGTGTCTGGCAGCTTGCAATGGATAAAAGCTGCAGTGCTGA
>JBJERD010000026.1:0-5362 GCA_051882095.1 Oscillospiraceae bacterium | reverse complement strand
CGGCGCTAGAGGGCTTGCGAGGAGAAAAGTCTTGCTCGAAAAACTCGCAAGACTTCGGGGGCGAGGAGCCCCCTTGTCGCTCACCGCAGTGAGCGAAATCCCCTAACCGTAGGGAGCTCCGCAAGGGGTGAATTTCAAAACAGTCCAGTGGACTGTTTTGAAAGAGGGGAAGCCCTGCGATAGAGGGCTTCCCCTTATTCTGCACCTGAATTTCTAATCAAATGAAATAAAACGAGGCTGACGTTCCAAAACGCCGACCTCGTTTTTGTTTATATCACATTATCATCCCTGCTGCTGCCACCGTCAGCGGCAGAGTAATTCCCGAAAGTACCGTAGTCACCGTGAATATCTCCGAACACTTCTGCGGATTTTTGTCCATTGTCACCGCAAACATGGTGCATATAGTCGCCGTGGGACAGGCAGCCGCAATAAGCACCGTCATTTTCACCATTTCAGGCGCAGGGAAAAGGAATATCGCCGCAAAGGTAAGGGCAGGCATAACGATAAGCTTCAGAAAGCTGATGTAATATACTCTTCCCTTTTTCAGGCTTTTCAGAATGTTTGTCTGCGCCGCAGTCGCTCCGGCTATTATCATGGCAAGAGGAGTGTTCATATCCGAAATGTACCTCATTGCCTGCGCAGGTATCTCGGGTACTCTTATCCGCAGCAGATAGCAGGCAAGTCCCACAAAAACGGCAATAACAGACGGCGAGCGCAAAGCCTTTGCAATTGAGGAAAGATCTCTTGTGCCCTTCATCATTATGTATCCGTGAGTCCACACAAGAAGATTGAAAAACGTGAGATACGCCGTGAGATATAAAATTCCGTCAGAGCCGTAAATGCCGTTGATAAGCGGTATACACATAAATCCGCAGTTTGAGTAGATTATCAGAAGCCTTTCACAAGCGCAGTCCTCTCCCTTTGTGCGAATAAACAGCTGAGCCGCCGCTATGGATACTCCAAAGGATACCGCCGAAAGCAAAAACGCCCACAAAAGCCCATGCAGCAGCCTTTCGTCATAATCGGTCTGATATGACATAAAAATAAGCAGAGGATTTACAAGATTAAGCGCAACATTTGAAAGCTGCTTTGTGCCGTCCTTTGTTATCATGCCCTTTAAGTAGCAGAAAGCTCCCAGCAGCAGTATGATAAACATTATGACGATCCTTTCGCCGATGATAAGCCCGTATTCCAACCGTATCAGAACCTTTCGTATTCTTTTCTTCGGTTTAATTCTACAATAAAAATGTGAATTTTCTGTAGTGATAAACGGGAAAATCTGCGCCCCGGCAAATTTCAGAGATTTATACATTTTATTTTCACCTCAGTCAAAATGACGATACACTTTGCACAATGCCCCACCCCAAAATCCCGACCCGGCAGCGGCTGTTTGTATCAAATCAATAAACCAAAGCTGCCGTTTGTGTCAGAATTGTTAAAACTGCCATTGACAAACCTATTTAAAATAGTGTACAATAATCTAAAGCTAACAACAATTGTGCATTATGCATTATGCATTGTGCATTGATACGAGAGGACAGGTAAGAAAATATGGACGACGCCGGGCGATTGTGGCAGGGTATTGCCATTTGTGCAGCAATAATTTTTATCATGGGCTTTTTCACCGCTTGTGAAAACGCTCTTATCGAATTGAACGACGCCCAAGCAAAAAAGCTGTGCGAAGAACACAAAAGAGGAAAAATAATAGCCGGGCTGCTTGAAAAGCCAAACAGACTTGTTATGTCAAATCTGATTTCAAGGTCTATGATGATAATAGTGCTTTCATCTGCGGCTACCGTTTATTTCTTTGCTCCGCTGCGTGATCTTTTTCTGCGCTGCTTTGATATTACCCGACACGGCACAGCGGAGTATTACGCTGTGGGAATACTTGCTTTTTTCATTGTGATATGCCTGCTTGCGCTTGTTATCACGGTGTTCGGCATCAACTTTCCCAAGCGGCTGTGTACAGGCGGAAAGGTCACAGAGCGCTTTGTGCTTAACACCTGTGTTCTTTACAAAGCCTTTCTTGCGCTGTTTCTCCCTCTCGAAGCCGTTGCTTCGGGAATAACCTCGCTCATTCTCAGGCTTTTCGGAGTTAAGGACGGCGACGGCAAGGAATCCGTCACGGAAGAAGAGATACTCATGATGGTTGACGCCGTAAACGAAACGGGCGGCATCGAAGAGGCTCAGGCTGAGATGATAAGCAATATCTTCGAGTTCGACGACCTTGAAGTACACGAGATAATGACTCACCGCACCGAGGTAGTAGGCGTTGAACAGAACACATCCGTCCGTGAAGCTGTAAAGATCGTTATCGACGAGGGCTTTTCCAGAATACCCGTTTTTGAAGACAATATAGATAATATCTGCGGAGTTGTTTTCGCAAAGGATCTGCTTAAAGCGGTCTTTGAGGAGGACGCCGAAAACAAGTCGGTAAAGGAATATATGAGAGAAATAAAATATATTCCCGAAAGCAACAGCTGCAAGGAGCTTTTTGAATATTTCACATCAAGGAAAAATCAGATAGCCGTGGTTGTTGACGAATACGGCGGAACTGCCGGAATAGTAACAATGGAAGACCTGCTGGAATCTATCGTCGGAAATATTCAGGACGAATATGACGACGAGGTGGAGGAGATACAGGAGATCACCCCCAACACCTATGATATTCTGGGCAACGCAGACCCCGAAGAGGTCATGAACACCCTTGGCTGCAAGCTTCCCGAAAACAGCCGTTACGACACCATGAGCGGCTTTATTACCGATCTGCTGGGCTTTATCCCCTCGGACGGAAAAGAAGCTTCGGTAAAATGGCAGAATATAGAATTCTCGGTCATCAAAGCCGACGACAAAAAAATAAACAAGATAAGAGCCGTTATAAAGAAAGAAACCGAAAAAGCGGCAGAGGAATAATACAGCAAAACTTAAAGTGTAAAAATTTTTATCGGAAAATATCCGGGAAAGGATAGCAAATGACAACAAACAAAGGCGGTTTTTGCCGCCTGTTCACATCAGTTTTGTGTGCCTGCTCGCTTGCGCTTTCGGGCTGCTCGCTTATAGGCGGCAGTAATGAAAAAGCAAGCGGAGAAATGCCTAAAACAGAATTCACCATCAAATCCGAGCAGTCCGACCGCAAAGGTCAGCCCACCGTCGAGACCGAGATAGTGGTGGACAGCCAAAGCTCAAAAAATGAGGAAAGCAGCTATTGGGACAGCGTTATCATACCTGACGCCGCAGAGTATTATCTTTCATCGGCGGACGAAAGCACAGTCCGCTGCTATAAAGAGATATACGGCGGTCTGTATAACTATTCGGAGGTCATAGACCTGCCCGATGAGGTTCTTCACAAGGACGATGTGGGAGACCTTATCTCTCTTGTGATATGCACCGCCCCCGAAATAAATCAGATATCCTCAGAATACAGCCTTGTTGTTGACAGCAGCGGATACATTGAAGAAATAAAGGTCTCATATGCAAAAAGCAAGGAACAGGGCGACGCCGAGCTTGCACAGCTTAAAGCCGAGGTGGCAAGCATATGTGCCAAAGCCGAGGGAATGGATACCTATGAAAAGCTGAAATTCTTTCACGACACCATTATCCTCAAATGCTCCTACAGCGACGAGGACAAAAACGCCTATTCCGCCTACGGCTGCCTTATCGAAGGAAAAGCCGTCTGCGAGGGATATTCAAAAGCAATGCTTATGCTCTGCCAGTATGCAGATATAGAGTGTATCCCCGTAATGGGCTCGGCAAACCTTAACGACCGGCCTGTGGCACATATATGGAACAAGGTGCTTATCGGCGGTGAATGGTATAACATCGACGTAACATGGGACGACCCCATATCAAAGCTTGGCGACGACTATCTCAGATACGATTATTTCAACATCACCGACGCCGCCTGTCAGGCAGACCACATTTTCGAGGAAACCGCATATATGAAATATCCGTCGGCAGCAAGCGAAAGCTATAACTATTTCGTAAAGTCGGGACTTCTTATCGAAAGCTCCGAGAGCGCAGCGGCAACTGTTGAAAAAGCCATTGTTGAAGCGGCTGAAAACGGCAGCAGATACGTCAGGGTAAAATGCGCCGACCGACAGCTTTTCGACAGCGTTTGCAGCAGCCTTTTCGACAGCGGCTCCGGAGAGATATTTGCCATTTTAAGCTCCGCCGACAGCAAATCAAGCGGTCTTGTTTCAAGCGACTCCTATTCCGTCATGAAAAACGAGAACGCCTGCACCTTTACGCTGATAATAAACTGAAAACAGCATATTTTGCTTAATTTGATTTCCGCCTTTAGCCGGGATAACGGGCAGCATTGCACATATTATTATGTGCGGTGCTGCCTTAAATCATTTATTGCAAAAATGCCGACAAGTGCAGTCCACAAGAATTTCACACAAATTTCTTGTAATCTTCAACAAAAGCTATTGCGCTTTGTGAATAATTGTTGTATAATAGTTACATGGACGTAAGATGCAAAAAAATCTTGTCCCATAACTTTTATGACAGAAAGGATCGTTTTAAAATGGCTAACAGAATGATTTTAAATGAAACCTCTTATTTCGGCGCAGGCTCTATATCCGAGATAGTTACCGAGGCTAAGAAAAGAGCCTTCAAAAAAGCTCTCGTAGTTACAGACCCCGACCTTATCAAATTCAACGTTGCTCAGAACGTTACAAAGCTTCTTGACGAAGCTGACCTTGCTTATGAGATCTTCTCCGACGTCAAGGCTAATCCTACGGTCGCAGTTGTAAAGGCAGGAATCGAGGCTTTCAAAAAGGCTGAGGCTGATTACATCGTAGCTATCGGCGGCGGTTCTTCCATGGATACCGCAAAGGCTATCGGAATAATCATCGCAAACCCCGAATACAGCGACGTTACTTCGCTGGAGGGCGCAGTTGATACAAAGAATCCGTCTGTTCCTATCATCGCTGTTCCCACAACAGCTGGTACTGCGGCAGAGGTAACGATAAACTACGTTATCACCGACGAGGAGAAAAAGCGCAAGTTCGTTTGCGTTGACCCTCACGACATTCCTGTAGTAGCAGTTATCGACAGCTCGATGATGTCCTCAATGCCAAAGGGACTTACAGCTTCCACAGGTATGGACGCTCTTACTCACGCTATCGAGGGCTACACAACTCTCGGCGCATGGGAGCTTACCGACATGATGCATCTGAAGGCTATCGAGGTCATCGGACGTTCTCTGAGAGCGGCAGTTGCCAACGACCCCAAGGGCAGAGAGGATATGGCTCTCGGTCAGTACATTGCAGGCATGGGCTTCTCAAACGTAGGTCTGGGAGTTGTTCACGGAATGGCTCACCCTCTGGGCGCTTTCTATGACACACCTCATGGAATC
>JBJERD010000025.1:0-5414 GCA_051882095.1 Oscillospiraceae bacterium | reverse complement strand
GGCTTGATAAGCGGAATAGTGATCTTCCAGAATGTCTGGCTTGGGTTTGCTCCGTCGATCTGAGCAGACTCATAAAGCGAAGTATCTACGCCCATGATAGCTGCCATGAGAAGAATGGTAGTATTTCCGTACCAGAGCAGGAAGTTGATAAATCCGATGATTCCTCTTGTACCCCAAACTGATGTGAGAAGAGTATCTTTAGTTCCTGTCAGATCGCAAACCAGCTGATACATAGCTCCACCCTGGTCGAACAGAGTATAGAACATGAACGCAATAGCCGAAGCCATGATTACGTTAGGCAGATAAATAACGGTTTTGAAAAATCCCTGAGCCTTGATCTTAAGTCTGAGGTCGGTAAACCATGTTGCAAGCAGCAGAGAAATAGCGATCTGTGGAATAAATCCGACTATCCATATGATAATTGTGTTCCAGAAGCTGTGAATGAGCGTACCGTCTAAGCTGAAAACCTCAGCATAATTCTTCAGACCGCAGAAGGTGATCTTCTCTTCTTCGGTTACAGCAGCTGTGGTCCAGCCGCCGCCGATAGAACCACGGTCGATGATATACTCATGGAAGCTGTTGTAGAAAGTCTGGAGCAACGGATATAATGAAAACACAAAATAAACCACAAAAAATGGAATCAGAAATATGTAACCCCATTTTGCATAGCTTATGCTTTTTCTTTTCATAAGATTACACCTCTATATAATCGCCTCAGCGACTATAATCCTTTCTGACCTTATCGAAAAATAAAATGGGGATGGGGAGCCGGGCTCCGCCACACCCCCATTATTAAATTCAAATAACTTAATTAAGCGAATTAATTACTTAACGTCATCAAGATTGAGGTTAGCATACAGAGCGTTGATTTCCTTCTTGAATGCCTCGATAGCCTCTTCGTATGTTGAGTTGCCGTCGAAGTAGGACTTCATAGCGCCCTGGAACTTCTCGTTGAGACCCTGGTCATAAGCAGAGATCTTGTTATCGAGAGAGATCTTGTCAGCAGCCTCTGTAAGGAGAGCAAGGTGGTTCTGTCCGCCGAGGAACTCGTTCTTGTATCCGCCGTCGATGAGCTCCTTGATAGCAGTCTTGTTGTTTGTGTAGTCCTGCTCGCCCTCTGTGATAGCCTTCATGCAGTCCTTATTGCAAGTCATAACCTTCATAACGTCGCCAACGAGATCAGGGTTATCGGAGTCGATAGCGCCGCAGATCCATGTACCGCCCCAGAAGTAAGCCTGAGGTCCTTCGCAAGCTCTCCACTTACCGTTACCAGCATCACCGGTGTTGGGCTTAAGAGTGAAAGGAATGCCCCATGTTGAGAAGAAGTAACCGAATACCTTACCGTCGATCTGCTGTCCTGCCTTCCAAGCGTCATCCCAAAGAGATGTCTTGTTGTTGAAGCCCTTGTCTGTGTAGTCCTTAGTCTGCTTAACCCACTCAGCGATCTGAGGATCGATTGTAACCTTGTCATCCTTTACCCAAGGAGCAGATACGTTGTTGGAGAAGCATCTGTATGTATCGTCATAACCGGAAACCATCTTGATGCCCTTGTCAGCCATCTTCTGAGCTGTCTCAGCAAATGTTGCCCAGTCCTTAACGTACTCCTGAACCTCAGCAGGATCGTCTGTGCCGAGAACTTCCTTAGCATACTCAGCATTGTAAAGGAACAGACCAGGTGTAGCCTGCCAGGAAACGCCCTTCAGCTCGCCTGTCTTTGTATCTGTAGCAACGTCCTTAACATACTGATACTGATCCTTGAGGTCGTCCTCTGTGATGCCCAGATCCTGAACGGAGAGAGCAACGTCACCGTTGATGTACTTGAGAGCGTAGTCAGCCTCTACCAGGAAGATATCAACCTTATTGTCGGAATCCTTCTGAGCCTTGAGAGCTTCGTCAAGCTTTGTCTGGTAAGCGTTACCTTCGTTTTCAACCTGGATCCACTCAACCTTCTTGCCGTCAACTGTAACAACTTCGTCTCTTTCCTTGCCGTCAGCGTCAGTATACTTCTGAGTTGTAACTTCCTTGTCTGTGAACTTGCTGTAGTAGTCATCGAATCTGTTCTTGAACTCTGTGTTCCAGCAGTAGATTCTCAGTGTGTCCTTAGACTCCTGTGAAGACTCTTTACCGTGAAGGTCTGTTGTAACAACTCTTGATGAAGAATCGCCGCCGTTGTTTCCGCCGGGAGCCTTGCTGTCAGAACCGCTTGTTGAGCTGTCTGAATCTCCGCAAGCTGTCAATACTGAACCTACCATGCAAACGCTGAGTGCGCCGGCAAGAATTCTCTTTAACTGTGCCATAATAAATTTCCTCCTTAAATATCGCATTATATTGTTATTGCATTGCGAATACTCTCCGCAATTTAATTAATGCCTTAAACCTCTGATACGGATTCTCCTTCAAGGAACTGCCCGTCTACAGTCACGACCTCTGTAAAAGTCGTTTGTGGATTCTCAATGTGAGAAATCAGCCGTTTTGCCGCCGTCACGCCAATCTGAGCCGTATCCTGAAGATAGGTTGTCAGCTTTGGCGACAGGAACTGTGAATATGCAATTCCGTCATAACCCACAACCGAAATATCCTTAGGAACCGACAAGCCCTTGTCCTTTATCGCATTGAAGCCGCCTATCGCCGAATAATCGTCAGGCATGAAAATGCAGGTAGGTCTGTCGTCGCTCTTCAATAGCTCCGCAGTAAGCTTATATGTAACATCCGGATTATGATAGTCGCCGTTCAAAATCCATTCAGGTCTTACGTCTATACCGCGGTTCATGCAAGCCTTATAGAAGCCTGCCAGACGTCTTTCGGCTACCGCCGATTTATTTCCCTGAATATAAGCAATTTTGCGGTGCCCCTTATCCGCCACATAATTGATGAGTTCTTCCATTCCGCCTTCGTTATTTGACATAACAGCGGTGCGGCAGTCAAATATGTGGTCTATTGTCACCACCGGAATATCCCCGTTTATCACCTCGTAAACGTCGGGATCGGTAAAATCCGTACACGTTATTACGATGCCGTCAACGTTCCGGTATTTGCAATGCTCATAGGTCGACATTTTCTGACGTCCGATATCCTTATTAATAAAAGTGATGTCATAGCCTGAAAGTTCAGCCTCGATCTTAAAGCTGTTGAGCACCTTTGCAAAAAACTCATGAGTAAGACCGCTGCCCGCCTCGTCGAGAAACATGACCCCAAGATTGTAGGTCCTGTTAGTCTTCAAAGCCCTTGCCTGAGAATTAGGGAAATACCCCATCTCTTTAGCCGCCTTTACCAATCGCTCCTTGGTAGCTGCGCTCACGTCCTTATGACCGTTCAAA
Source organism: Oscillospiraceae bacterium (assembly GCA_051882095.1). GTDB lineage: Bacteria > Bacillota > Clostridia > Oscillospirales > Ruminococcaceae > FB2012. The sequence goes on along the minus strand of JBJERD010000025.1, from coordinate 2,097 downwards.
GCCTTGCTTACTGTTGCAACTGAAACGCCGCAACGGACGGAAATGTCTTTCAGTGAAACCAATGAGATTTCCGCCTTTCATTCGGAGTAAACGTTTAAGTTATATAACGTCATCCGAAAAATTAGTATTTCAAACGTTTCCGTTAATAAAAATATACAATAAATCCTCGTAAATTTCAAGTATTTCGGCGAATTTTTCTGCTGAATGTAATTAAATATGGATACATTCACATACTTTCAACACCTATTTTGTGCAACTTGACCATGAAAATCAGTGATTTGTTACCGTTGTGTAACATTTAAGCTTCCGGGCAGCTAAAAATTTTTCTGAGCCGCCGACTGACTGCCGGGGGAATTTTTGCAAACATAATTCATGTGCATTTTGACCATAAAAATTTATTTTTTCAGCAAAACGATTGGTATAAATTTAACAAACATTTTTTGATATTTATTTTTTTCGGTGCATTTAAACGTTTTCGATTTTTTTGCGGTCTCCGACCCTCGGTGCAGCCACGGCAACGGATTTTTTCATTTTTTTGCATTGATAACGCCGATAATCTTTGATTTCACCCTGCTCAGCCGATATACTTTATTTAATATTTTCGTATTTGTATAATTTAATAGTCAATATGTTTGTGCAAAATAACATATGTTCTCCAGCCTCCGACAGCTCAATGGCTGCGGACTTCTATTGAGCGAACAATTGGACAAATTTTTAACTTAAACGTTTTAATACAATAATTACTAAAGTATATGCGCCGAATATCGGACATATACTTTAGTGACGTTTTTCTGCGGTCAACAAAAAACCGCCCCTGAAAAAACAGAGGCGGACTGATTTATATTTTACTGCTTGAGCTGATCTCTGAGCTTCTGCTGCTCTTCCTCCATCAGCTTCATAAGGTCTTCCAGCGAAACGGTGGCAGACTTGGTCTGGGCTGGCTTTTCCGACGGAACATCGCTTTCGGCAGCCTTCGGAGCTTCTTCCTTTACTCCGTCAACTATTTCGGCAGCCTTTTCATAATATGACGGGTCGATATCAGCCTGCTGCGGCTCCTCTTCGTCAGGATCCTCGTCCTCCGCAGCTTCCTCGGTCACCTTCAGAGCCGGCTGGTCGGCAACGATATCATCTTCCGGAGTGGTGCGCTGCTTATGGAGAGCCTTTTCATTTTCACCGCCGAAGAGAAAATCGTCAAGAGTTACAGTTACCTCTTCCTCTTCTTCCTCATTTTCATCCTCGTCCTCTTCCGAGCCGGAATGTGTTGCTACAGCAATGATAAGCTCGATAAGCACCAGCAGGAACAGCGGAATTATCACGCATACAGCCATGCCGAATTTTGTTGTGATAAATCCCAGGACCTTTCCTGCGGTGAGATAATAACTTGAAGCCACGCCCACAACGTTTTTGGATTCAACGTCATAGGTCTTGTTTATATTGCTTTCCTGGCAAAGAGTGTATACCACGCCGTCAACGCCGTCGCCCTTTGAGGAAACGTCAGCCAGCCAGAAAACCGAAGTTCCTATTCCGGGAACATTTTCGGCAAGAACAGCCTTCTTGATGTTGTTGCTGCTGGGCGAACCGTTAGCGGCAATAACAAGCGCTCCCTTAGGAACGGTGTCTCCCATTTTATCGGAATCCATTATGTACATACTGTATCCCGCAAAGCTTGGAGTAACGTCCTTATTCTTAAACACCCTTGAAACTCCGAACAAGATCACAGCTTCAAGAATTATAAACACCACAAAAAATATAGCCACATTTTTAGCGGCGGTAGACTTCTGTTTTGTTTTAGCCATAAATTACAATCCTTTCCGAACATGATATTTTGATTTTTACACAAGTCACACGCTATTAATGTTCATTATAACACACATTTTTATAAATTTCAACCGATTTGCAGCAAAAAATTTTTGCCGCCGCCCAAAGCGTGATTATACATTGTATAAGCGTGTCAAAAGTATCAAAAATTAAAGTTTAGGATCAAGCCCTTTTTAAAGGGCTTGTGGGGGTAAAATTCTTCCTCGACAAGCTCGGAAGAATTCGGGGGCAAAGCCCCATCGTCGCTCACCGCAGTGAGCGAAATCCCCTACCGTAGGG
>JBJERD010000024.1:0-5471 GCA_051882095.1 Oscillospiraceae bacterium | reverse complement strand
TTGGAGGATAGATCGCGAATATGGTGAAAACTAAAACTCCGTCCGGTGTGACGGACAATAACGAGATAACATTATGGAGCGTGGCACGGTTGCTGCTGGGCAAGTTTTATTGGCTGCTCATTTCCGGCTTTGCCTGTGCGCTCATAGTTTGGCTAATTACGACATTTCTTATTGCTCCGACATATGAGTCAAGGGTGAGCTTCTATGTATATAACAATGCCGAAAAATCAAATCATGCGAGCACGATAAACAACAGTGACCTTCAGGCGGCAGAGAGTCTTGCAACTACATACTCAAAGATACTTGAAAGCAACTCGGTGCTTGATGCGGTGCTCAAAGATCTTGGAGATAAATCGGACCTTAGCAGAAAAGATCTCAGTAAAATGATCGAGGTTTCGGTGGTTTCGGATACTCAGTTGCTTGAGGTTGTTATTAAATCAAACAGTGCTGAATTTGCCTGCGATGTCGGAAAATCATTTGCAAATGTTGCGCCTACAGAAATAGTCAGAATAACCAAGGCAGGCGGAGTCGAAGTCGTTGACCGACCGGAGGTCGCAACGGAAAAATCATCTCCGAGAACCGTTTTTGATACGGCGATAGGCTTCCTTATTGGCGTTATCGGAATTTCGCTTGTACTTATACTTAAGATGCTTTCGGATACAACGATATATCTGCCTGAAGATATAGAAAATATATCCGGCGTAACCGTTTTGGGTCAGATACCCGAAATAGATGTAACCGAGAATGAACATACTTATTGGAAACTTACGAAAGGAGGGGTGATACGCTGTGAAAATAAGAAAGATAAAGATGATAAATCGAAAAAAAACGACGACTGATACTGTTTCAGTCAACAGGAAAAGGCTCATAAACAACGATAGCCCCTTTGCAATAAAAGAGGCATATGTAAAGCTTCGAACCAGCCTGATGTTTTGCATGAAGGCCGACAAAGAAGGTCCGTGCAAGGTCTTTGCGATAACGAGCGCGAATCCCTCGGAAGGAAAGAGTCTTACGGCGGCAAATATTGCGATAAGCTATGCGATGCTCGGCAAAAAGACGCTGCTCATCGACGCAGATATGCGAAAGCCGACTCAGCGCAGACTTTGGAAAGTTGATATATCAACGGGTCTTTGCGATTTTCTTGCCGGTATGGGTCCGCTTGAGCTTGTGAGGGTAGAAAATCTGCCATTGTCGATAGTGTGCACCGGCACAATACCGCCCAACCCCTCAGAACTTTTGGCATCGGATATAATGAAACAATTCATCAAGCGGTGTGCAAAAAGTTACGACTATGTGATCATCGACACCCCGCCGATAAATACAGTCGCGGATGCACAGATAATTTCGACTTTTGTTGACGGCGTTGTGGTTGTTGCAAAGTCGGGCTCGACCACAACCGATGAATTGAGCATGGCTCTTGAAGCGGTTGATCGCGCAGGCGGAAACCTGTGCGGAGTGGTAGTCAACGATATGAATATGAAATCGCTTAAATACTCTTATAAATACAGATACAGCGATAAGTACGGTTACAAGTACGGCTATAAGTACGGATATAAATACGGACACAAGTACGGATATAAATATTCGTATGAAGACAGGTCCAACAATGCCAAGTGAGTGATACTGCAATGGACATTACTTTTGATTATCATTCCCACATACTTCCCGGGTGCGATCATGGAAGCGACGGTATAGAGACATCGCTAAAACAGATAGAAATGGCTAAAAGCGTGGGAATAAAAACCATATGCGCGACCCCCCATTTTTATCCGCACAAGGAGAGTGTGGAATCATTTCTTGCGAGGCGGCAAAGAACCTACGAAGCCTTGAAAGCAAATCTGCCGGAGGGTGCGCCGGAGATAATTCTCGGCGCGGAAGTGCTGATCTGCGACGGAATGGATCAGCTCGACGGACTTGATCGCCTGTGCCGTCAGGGGACAAAAGAACTGCTGCTCGAGCTGCCGTTCTATAAATGGTCGGAATCGGTATGGGAGACAGTCGACTGTCTCAACGACCGCGATGATATACGGATAGTTATTGCCCATGCCGACAGATACCCGCCGGAAGATATAGAAAGGCTGATAGGCGAAGACATTCCGCTGCAGCTGAATGTCGAGTGCTTCAAGAATCCTCTGCGGCAAAAACGGTATATATCCTGGATAAAAAAAGGATATGTTAAATATCTCGGCAGCGATATTCATATGCTTGGCAACGGCTACCGCGATTGGGAAAAGTCTAAAAAGCTGTTGAGCAAGCACATATGATGGGAGGACAGAAAGGTTGAATTTCGTCGAAAATATGCGACCGTTTGTTTCTGTGGTTATGCCGTCATATAATGCTGAGAAGTATATATCGGAAGCAATACAATCAGTGATAGCACAGACTTATGAAAACTGGGAACTTCTGATTATTGATGACTGCTCAACGGACAGTACTGCAAACATAGTCAAACAGTTTTCAGATGTTGACTCGAGAATAACTCTCTATAGTAATCCAAAAAACATGGGAGTTGCGCTGACACGCAACAAAGGCATGAATTTGGCGAAGGGCAGTTGGATAGCACTGCTTGACAGTGACGATGTGTGGCATAAGGACAAGCTTGAGAAACAGATAGAGCTTGCCAGAAAAACCGGTGCGGACATAGTCTATTGTTCGTATCGCTTAATAGATAGTTGCGGCAAAAAAATATCCGAATTTATTGTTCCGCCGATTACATCATATGAGGAAATGTTAAAGAGCAGTGTCATAAGCTGCTCCACAGCAATGCTTTGTAATAATTCTGCTGGAAAACACCGATTTACAAGTGGGAACTTTCATGAGGACTATGTCTTTTGGCTGGGTTTGATGAGAGATGGATTTGAAGCGGTTGGCTGTGAGGAGCCTCTCTCGGATTACAGAGTTGTCGAAGGCTCAAGGTCACACAACAAAATAAAATCAGCAAAAAATAGATGGATAGTCTATCGCAAGGTAGAGAAACTCCCTTTAAAAGAAGCCGTTTGCGCTTTTGTGTCATATACATATAACGGATTCAGAAAATATAAGAGGCTGTGAATATGGTTGATTCGGTACGGGTTAGCAAACTTAATGAACATCAGAAGATTTTACTTTCCATATTAAAAGATTTTGATGCCGTATGCAGAAAACATAATATTCAATATATGCTTTTTGCGGGTACTGCATTGGGTGCAGTCAGACATCGCGGCTTTATCCCGTGGGATGATGACGCGGATGTTATTATGATGCGGTCGGATTATGAACGTTTTTTTAAATGCGCGGCAAAGGATTTCGATACCGAAAAGTATTTTGTTCAGCAGGAGTTCAGCTCACATTGGCCAATGCAGTTTTCAAAACTGCGGCTCAATAATACGGCGTGCATAGAAAAATACCACCCTAAAGACCCAGAGGTTCATCAGGGGATATATATAGACATTTTTCCGTGCGATAACCTGTCGGATAACAAAACAGTCAGAAAGCTTCAGTTCTTGGCTTCAAAGATAGTGATTGCAAAGGCGCTTTACGCCCGCGGATATGAGACTGATAGCATTGGTAAAAAATGTTTTATGCAGTTTTGCCGTCTGCTTCCGCTTGAACCGTTCAGAAGATTTTGCGTCCGCAGTAAAGACAGCGGCTCTGATATGGTACATTCATTTTTTGCGGCAAGCAAAAGCTATGAGAAAAGTATTTTTCCACGCGAATGGTTTGAAAAAACCATGCGTGTGCCCTTCGAGGATGCGGAATTTCCCGTATCATGCCAATGCTCGGAGCTCCTTACCAAGCTTTACGGCGATTACGAAAGAATTCCTCCGCCGGAGGAGAGAAGATGCAAGGAGCACGCCGCAATACTTGATACGGAATGCTCTTATAAGGAGTATCTCGACGAACAGCAAAAAATGAAAATAGATGTATACACAAGAAGCATAAGATAGAATAATATCAGGAAGGTCTTATACATAATTTAGTTGAAAACGGACACGCTTTTACGTTTTTTAGAATTATTTTGTCGGTAGATCTTTATGTTACCATATAGCTGGTTACAGAGTAAATATGTATGTATGAAAGATAGTTTATTACATAAGGGCTAATTGCTTTTCATATATGTAACGACACTTAAATTATCTGATAGATAATTTAAAATAAAATGCAAAAGGAGAGATATTTATGAAAAAAACGGTTAGAAAATATCTATCGGTATTTCTTGCTGTAGCTATGCTGGTTACAACATTGTTGCCGATGGGGGCATATGCTGCTAAAAGCATGGCAGCATATACTGCAGAATCAGTTACGGGAATTGCAAGTTATTCAACATTTATTGAAAAACTAAAAATTCTTGATCGGTATGCTGTAGCGTATGCTCAGGAACACAATGCTGATGCAACGCTTCTTGAAATTACCTACATTCGCACCGGCGTTGAAAAGTATAACGATGACCAGTGGGAAATGCTGGCGGGTAAAGCTAATACGGATTTTATAGAGTATGTAGCGTAAGAGGATGCAAAAAACGGTACCGATGCCGCATTGCTCAGAAATCTTGCCAACTTTACATTGCCCAATGGCCAGGAAGTTGATTTTCGCCATATGTTTGCAACGCTTAATATTGCTTACTTTAAGAATAACGAGGATACGGCGGATTTTGGTGGCTGGATAGGTGATATTTGCGATTTAATGGAATATTCGCATATTAAAGGGATAAAGTCAACAGAATTGGAAACCTTGGTAGCCGAAATCAAAGCAAAGTATTTTGAAATTGACGATGATGAATATCATACATTTGGTATATTAGATTTTCGCAGCGATCTTGATGCTTATTATTTATATAGAACACTGAAAGCTGACGGTGGAAATTTGAGCACTGTGCTTGAAATTATTTCACAGAAGTTCTTACTGACGAGGATCGAGCTGCGTTCTTTATAAATAATAGAATCCCCGGTAACACAACAAAAGAAAAAGTCCGCGGTGCAGTTGCCGAGAAATATGTCGGTAACGCTCTTGCCAAGGCGTTGGAGGCTAACCGGAAATTATCCGATTTAAAAAATATTGAACTGCTGCGAAAAGCTTGCTGCTACGTTTTTGCAGATTGGTGCTATGAAAACGGTAAGGATAAGTTGACGGAAGTGGATCCGGATAATCCTGATCCCGAGCCCGGAGATGAGGCTTATTATTCGGTGTTTTCATCGAATACAACGACGATTGCTCCCGGCGTTTCACAGACCGTTAATTACGGGCTTACAAGGGACGATAAACAGATAGTTTGCTCCTATTGATTTTTCTTTAAAATTCTACATATAGTAAACCGCTGATCAGCGCCGCCCGCAGGCGTTTGAAATCAGCGGTTTGTTATATATATGGTTATATATTGCGAAAAATCCGCAATGGCGGCGAAAAATATCAAGAAAATAAAAATAACGGCGTGCGAAAAATCGCCGACCGCCTGAAATATTTATAACGCAGCGTTATCAATCAAATAACCAAAA